>JANNPM010000492.1:0-9778 GCA_031400145.1 Chryseolinea sp.
CGGTAAAAACCATCTGGGTGCCCTACGGCGAATAGGGGCCCTCCGGGGGCGTATTTGCCCGTCATAACCGACCCGTGCCCGCCCGATGCATAGAATGCCATGGCACATTTGCAAAAGTGAAATGGAAAGACGGATTGGAAACTTTTGATCCCGGTCAACTTATTTTGGGAGTGGATTGCGAGCGTTGTCACGGCCCTGCGGCCGATCATGTATCGTTTCATCGAAAAAATCCAAACGAAAATAAAGGACATGGAATAATTTCCATCGCAATCTTGAATCGCCAGCAAAAACTCGATGCCTGTGCCTTGTGCCACTCGGGCGTGCGCAATGAAATTAAACCTGTATTCTCTTTTGCCAGTGGCGACAAACTGGATGATTTTTCTCAACCTGATTACGAAATCGAAAGCAGTGAATACCTGGATGTTCACGGAAACCAATACGGCTTGCTGGCTGCAAGCAAATGCTTTAAACAAACAAACATGGATTGTTCCTCCTGCCACCAGGTTCACAACAAAGAGAGCAATAACCTGGCGCTATTCTCGCAACGTTGCATGAACTGCCATCAGGAGAATAAAAACTTCTGCACGGTGAAAAACGCAATTGCCCTAAAGGAAAACTGTATTGATTGCCACATGCCTTTATTGCCTTCGGGGAAAATTCAATTGAAGGTTTCTGAAAAACTGAGCGTAATACCCGACTTGCTACGGACCCATTGGATCAAAGTTTATCCGTTGCAGAATACAGAGACAGACAAGATTAAAGACTTTATTAAAAGTCTGAAACGATAGAATTTACCATAACAAAAATACCGTCCGCAGGCCAAGCTGCAATCGTTTTTCATCATTTATGGCAAGCATATGCCCGGCGATCAACCATCGCTTTAACACGCGGGGACTTCTCACTTCAGAATAACGAATGTAGCCGCGCCTTGCCAGGGCTAACATCAGTATCAATCGTTTGCATCCTATTATTTTATTGCTATCTTTATTTTCTCAATAAAAAGACACAATTAAATCGCCGTTTAAAACGCAGTGTGCCAAACGGAATTTCCATGGGCTGTTTGCTTGCGCGCATGTCACATTAGTAAAGATATAATGATGAGCAGAATATGAGCGAATCGGGTTTATCTCAAATCGGAATGGGGGGAAGTACGCCTTCTAATGAAGTGAAGCTGCACGTCTTCCGGCCCGACCACAGCGATGATACTATGCTCTGGAATTCATTTCGCGCGGGCGATGAGCAGGCACTGGTGGCGATATTCGACCGCAGCATAAGGCCGCTTCACAACTACGGAGTTAAAATAATCAACGACAGCGATTTGGTGAAAGATTCGGTGCAAGAGTTGTTTATAGAGCTGTGGAAAAACCGTAAAAATTTGGGCGACACAAATTCAATCAAAGCGTATTTGTACAAGAGCCTTCGCAGAAAGCTTTTCCGGTTAAAAGCTGACAGGACAAACAAATTGATGGTGGGGCTACCCGCAGAATATGTCAACCAAACTTCTCCCTCAGCAGAGTTTAACCTGGTGGCGGAGCAATCTTCGGTAGAACAAAGACAACACGTCATGCACTTGTTGAACGCGCTCACAAAGCGCCAGCGGGAAGCCATTTTTTTGCGCTACTTCGTAGAAATGGAGTACGACAAAATAGCATCGGTGATGGACCTTAGCAAGCAGGTGTTATACAACCTTGTCCATAAGGCTATCGGTTCCCTCAGGGAAAGGGGGATGGCTCCGCCCGCTTTTTTGCTTATTCTTTTTTGCTGTTGTGGCTGATAGATCAGCAAAGAAGCATCTCTCCTGATCTTCCCTTCCCACGCTTCCTTTTAAATCAAAAGGCTTTTTTTAGCGCTTTTTGATTGCTTTTAAAAAATAATCAAAAAAATTATTTGACAAATGGTTAAAACAAGGGCATGCGTTGCCTTATATCAGCAAACGATTTCGGAAACATATGGACTTTAGGAATTTTTCGGGGGAAGACTTTGCCGGCAACGGTTTTTTTGTGAAGTGGGTAAAAAACCCAGACACCGAATCAACCTGGTTTTGGGAATCATTCATCAAAGAACATCCCGATAAGGTGGAGGCGATAGAAGAGGCAAAAAAAATCGTTTCGCTTTTAACATTCCAGGAAGAAAAGCTATCGGACGAAGCCATTTTGACCCTGAGAAACCGGATACTCATGGCCGTACATGCCGAAAAAGAAATGGCAAAGGACAATCCATTAATGCCATCAGCCACCACCATCCGCCAGCGCAAAGTACAGTGGATGCGATGGGCGGCTGTGATAGGCCTTCCGCTATTGGTGGCGTATGTTCTATCAAACAGGCCGCGCCATGCCGAATCGTCAGCCCCCTACGATGCAGGCAACGTAAAGTCGGAAAAGCGCAGCAATCCCAAAGGGCAGAAATCGGTATTGCTGTTGGCCGATGGCACCAAAGTATGGTTGAATGCCGATAGCCGTTTAAACTATGGTAAAGACTTCGGAGCGGGCACCACCCGGGAAGTGTATTTGGACGGTGAAGCTTTTTTTGACGTAGCCCGAAATGAAGCAAAGCCCTTTGTGGTGCATACGTCCGCGATTTCAATAAAAGTACTGGGCACAGCCTTCAACGTAAAATCATACACGACCGACAAAACAATAGAGACCACTTTGATTCACGGCAAAGTAAGCATCAATAAAACGGACGATGCCGGGCAACGGCAGGAGGCACTTGTTTTGAAACCGAACGAGCGCGCCATCTATAACAAAAAATCCAATACGGTAAATGTAGAACACGTGCTGACAGGGCGAACAGCATCCTGGCGTTTTGATAAATTGATCTTTGATGAGACGCCCATTGCCGATGCGCTCGCTCAACTGGAGCGGTGGTACGATGTAACCATCTATGTGGAAAACCGGGACAGCCTTACCTGCGGGCTGACCGCCGACATAGAAAACGAAAAACTGGAAGATATACTGAAACTTCTGGAGACCACGCACCACATCAGCTATACTATTTCCGAAAAGGAAGTTTTTATCAAAGGAATCCTGTGCAGATAAACCTAACCCAGCAATGAAAAATCAATCAGGCTAACGCAATAGAACCGGGAGTGTTTGCGGCACCCCCGGTAATGTTCCCTCTCCCGACAAGCCGGGAGGAAGTAAACTGTTTATCGAAATAAACTTCTAAATCTATGAAAAAAACTCGACTCTCTTGTCGTTTGTATGTACCTCATTCTGTATCCTTTACGCGTGAAAGCCCGCTCCTGAGCATGATAGCGGTGCTACTACTTGCCGTAAGTTCGCTGCAGGTGCAGGCTAAAGACTCCCTGGACCAGGAGAAGATATCCATCAATAAAGAATCGGCTGCGGTGAAGCTGGTTTTAAAAGAAATCGAGCGGCAGACCAAGCTCCGGTTTTTCTATAATACCCAGCAGGTAGATGTTAAACGCAAGGTAACCGTTTCTTTTAAAGATACCCCCGTGGGCGATGTGATCGAGGAGGTGTTCAAAGGCACTTCCATTCACTTTAAATTCGCCGGCCGCCAGATTTTATTGTTTGATTCCGCTCTTCAGGTCAATCCAGACAAAGTCCTGACGAATCCAATGACAGCTGAAACCTCCACGACCGTTCAAACAGTTTCCGGCAAAGTAATGGATGAGCAAGGCCAGCCCTTGCCGGGCGTGAACGTGATCGAAAAAGGGACCACCAACGGAACTTCTACGGATGCGGATGGAAAATATAATCTGTCCGTCTCGGGAGAAAATGCCGTGTTGATTTTTTCCTTTATTGGATATGTAACGGAAGAAATACCGGTAGGAACAAAAACGGTTATCGATATCAAAATGGGTCCGGATATAACTTCTCTAAGCGAAGTGGTGGTGACAGGGTATGGTTCACAAGAAAAGAAAGTAGTTACAGGTGCGGTGGCATCAATTAGCGAGAGAGATATCAGTTCCATTTCCGTAACTGGTTTTGATCAGGCAATGCAAGGTCGAATGGCAGGCGTGCAGGTTACACAGAATTCAGGCGAACCAGGGGGTAGCGTATCCGTACGTATCAGAGGGGTTGGTTCGATTAACAATACAACGGAACCCTTATATGTGGTAGATGGAATTCCGTTGGCTGGTAATTTAAACGGCATTAATCCCAATGATATAGAGCGGATAGATGTATTAAAGGATGCTGCATCCGCTGCCATCTATGGTTCCAGGGGAACTAACGGGGTTGTCTTAGTAACTACCAAAAGAGGTAAGGCCGGTAAACTGACTTTGAGTTTAAACTCCTATGTCGGCGTTCAGAATTCCGCCAATAAAGTTGATTTATTGAACGGCCCTCAGTTTGCAAAATTGGCAAACGAAAATCTTGCTAATGCCGGGCTTGCTACAAATCCTGCCTGGGATAATCCGGAATCGCAGCCGTCTTACGATTGGCAAGACGCAATATTTCAATCATCGTCGATACAAAGCCATAATGTGTCCGTGGGAAGCGGCTCCGAGAAATCTCAAACTTTTTTTTCGCTGGGCTACTTTCAGCAGGGTGGACTCATTATAGGATCGGATTTTGAACGCTATACGGTACGCTTAAATACGGATTATAATATCGGTAATCGCGTTAAAGTAGGAGGAACTTTCAATGTCAGTTATTACGAGAAACAGACCTCACCCACCGACAATAACTATAACGGGATACTCACCAACGTAGCCATGCTTCAACCGACTATGCCCATCTATTCGGATGTTGACGGGCAGAACGGTGTCTATTATGGATGGGAAGGTTATAATTTTATCTCTAAAAACTCATCGGTAGACTTTTACCCTACTGGTTTAAATAATGAAGTACATACCAACTTGCAATACAATCGCAGGTATGGAAGTAATTTACAACTCCTTGCCGCAGCTTTTGCCGAGGTGGAAATCATCAAGGAACTGAAATTCCGTTCCACGCTTAACGTCTCTGTAGGAAATTCATTTGGCGACCAAACTCAACGTGCAGCTCCCGCCGAGATATCAGACATAGGTCAATATAGGAACAGTACCAAATACACAGAATCATGGGATAAGACCGACCAGGTCAATTGGATCAACTCGCTTTCCTATAAGCGAACGATAGGAAAGCACAACCTCTCGGCATTGGTGGCCATGGATGCTTTAAAAAATAATTACCGATACGTTAATGTGGATGCTGCCAACGCTCCGGAAGAACAATTCAGTATCGATGCATCAGACAGTGAATCGAGAACGGTATCAGGCAGCAAAACAGGAGGACCAAGCACCAACTATTCCTTGGTTTCGTATATAGGTCGCGTAACCTACGATTACAACGATAAATACCTGCTAACGGTCAATGTCAGAAGAGACGGCTCCTCCAAGTTTGCGCCGGGAAACAGATACGGCACGTTTCCATCTGCATCGGTGGGCTGGCGCTTATCGGAAGAATCCTTCATGCAGTCAGTACGTGTTGTTAACGATCTGAAAATGCGGATAAGCTATGGGGAAGTGGGTAATCAGAACATTCAAAATTTTGCTTATTATAATACCTATTCTGATAATAGAGGAACCTATGTCTACGTGCTGGGAACCAATCAGGATTTGGTATCTGGAATTTATCTCAATAGCGTAGCGGACCCAACTATTCATTGGGAGAAATCAACACAAGTCAATTTTGGCGTGGATGCCGCACTTATGAATGGCATGTTTACTTTATCAGCGGATTATTACATCAAAAAGCTCAGCGACCTTTTAGGCAACGTAAACTACTCGTCTGTACTGGGCATTCCCGGAAATACAATCCTTCGAAATAGTTTCTCAATGGAGAACAAAGGGCTTGAAATTGCCTTGGGCTTCAATAAGAAGTTGGGAGCCGTAGACTTCTCTGCCAATGCAAACTTCTCAACACTTTCCAACAAAGTGACAAAGCTTAATGGCGTCGCAACTGATTACGTCAGCCAGTCTATTTCAGTAAACGCGAACAGCGATGGCAATGCATCAACCCGGACATACGTGGGGGACCGCATTGGTAATTTTTACGGATATGTTACAGATGGCATTATCCAAAATACAGATGAAGTAAGCAATAGTGGCATGACAGGTTTATCACCAGGGGACAGACGCTATAAAGACATTGTTGTGGATGGTGTGGTTGATGATAAGGACAGAACGGTGTTAGGTAACGGATTACCAAAATATATTTTTGGTCTTAACCTTGAGGCTAAGTATAAAATGTTCGACCTGTCTGTTTTTATGAACGGTCAAGCGGAGGTGGAGATCGCCAATATGACAAAGTTCTACACAGGCAATATGCGTTTTTATAATACAACAGGGATTGTAAACGGTTCTACCGATTTGCTCAAAAGCTGGAATGGAGAGGGAACCAGCAATGAGGTTCCGCGAAATTCATACAATACCCCAAATTCAAACCGCTATTTTTCAAGTGCGTACATTGAGAATGGTGCATTCCTGCGTTTTCGAAATGTACAACTGGGATATACCGTTCCATCCGCTATTTCAGGTAAACTGAAGATGACTAATGCCAGGATATACGTAGCGGCCCAGAACCTTTTCACCTTCACCAATTATACTGGCTACGATCCCGAAATTGGCAGTGGCAACATCAACGGAAGTACATCGCAAAGCCAGCTTACAACGGGTGTGGACTATGGCCGATACCCTACCTCACGGACTTTTATGTTAGGAGTTAATCTTCAATTTTAAGTCATTCTTGATTATTAAATTCTTTCAAAACTAAAAAAGAGATGAAAAAAATTATAATACAGGCTTTGGCAATGGTTACTATTTTTGCTGTTAGCAACTGTAGTGAATCATTTTTGGATTCAAAACCAAACGATGGTACTGTTAGTGATGCATTTGCCTTTCAGGATAAGGAAAGTTTTGACTCCTTTACGTTTGGCGCGTATGCAGAATTCATGGGAACCAACGATGGATCTGGAGCGATGAACTGGGTAATTATTCCCAATGAAATATTACAAGATGTTGTACTAGTAGACGAAAAACCATTAGACCTGGCATCGAAATTCAACGCATCGAACGGGTATATCGTAGATCAGTGGAAGACATTTTATAAGGTTATTTCCAAAACTAACCTGCTCTTGGAAAAAGCAAAAGGTGCGGAAGCATTTCTTACAGGTGAGGAACTTGTCAAAATAGAGGCAGAGGCAAAATTCCTTAGGGGATTCTGCTATTTCATGTTAGCCCGCGCCTACGGAAATGTACCCATAAACCTCGCTAATTATGATCCTACAAAACCTGTCGATCAGATTGATGGGTCCTGCGTTGCTGAACAGCAAGTATGGGATCAGGTCATCAGTGATCTTACTGACGCATCTCTATCTTTAAATACCCGTACCGAGTGGGGTGCTGAAAATCTGGGGCGTGCTACCAAAGGTGCTGCCCTTGCTTATCTGGCCAATGCGTATATGTATCAAAAAAATTGGGAACAGGCCGAAAAAGCCTGTCAGGACTTGATTGCTATTGGCGAATACCGGCTGCTGGAAAACGTGCGGGAAATTTTCTCAGAAGAAAATGAAAATACAGACGAATCTATTTTTGAGGTCCAATACCGAACGCAGGAAACCAATATCCAATGGGGCGGCCAGCCCAATTATGGAAATGAACTTTCCGTATGGACGGCACCACGTCAGATTGGCGATAAATGGGCCATCAACGGCGGCTGGGGCGAAGCCGTACTCACCCGAAAAATGGCCGACTCGTTTGATCCGGCGGATGAAAGACGGAAGGAATTAGTGAAGGCACCTGGCGAGACTTATCAAGGCGAAGGAATGAGCGAAGCGTTGACAATCCCATTGACCATCAGCCAGAAAAATTCTGCCTTCTCCACTAAATATTGGTATGGGCCCTGGCCGGGTACACCGGAAGGTGATAATTATTATGGCGGTGTGAATGTGATCATGATGCGTTATGCCGAGTTCAAGCTCAACTATGCTGAAATACTTTTTGAACTTGGAAACACAGATTTGGCTTATGAGCAACTTAATGATGTTCGAGTGCGGGCGAAGTTAGCCGGCAGGCCAACCTCGGCTGATCGCGAAACTTTTTTTATTGATTTGATGAACGAGCGCAGATGGGAACTGAACTTCGAACCTAACCTCTGGTTTCATTATACACGAACAGGAAGGGCATCGAAATTCTTCCTGGATGAATATAGTCTAACCTTTGATCCGAAATGGAACAAATACCCGGTACCTCAAAGTGAGCGGGACCAAAATCCGGACTTATGTCAAAACGAAGGCTACTAATCATCAAACTATTAAACTATTTGATAAGCAGTTAAGTGCAGCCAAGCTCTTTGACCAATTGTTTTTTTACAGACATAAGTTGAAATGTTACGATTCAAAAAAAATTTGATATGAAAAAGTTAATAAGCAATGAACCGCGGGAGTGTTTTTTCCCTAAGAAACGCATATCATCATATATCTCCGGAAAAGAAATTCTTTCGATAGAATCAAAGCATATTATTTGTGTGATGATGTTGGTACTATCATTTATAACACCGCTGTTTGCGGTACCAACTCTGCCTGACGAAAGCGGGATTCAGGTAACTCTCTACGTAAGCACTACGGGTAATGATTCAAACGCGGGTACACAAAGCTCACCTTATCTGACCCTCGGAAAAGCATGGGGTGTGGCTATTGAAAAATTGACTGCCGGGTTAAAAACCAAAATCATCATCGGTAATGGAAGCTATGATCAAGGTGGAAATCAGTTGAAAATTGGAGATATTGCACAACGTTCTGCCGCCCAAGACACTGATTTTAATAATGATTATGATATCAATATTGCGGGTATTTCAGATTCAAACCTGAAAAGCACGCTCTTGGTTATTGAAGGTCAAACGGCAGGACAAGTTTTTATAAAGGGCTCCGCCGACCAGGTAATCTGGATTAGCGGCAAGTATAACTTTGTGATGCGCAACATTACCATGAAAGGTTGTGCCAAAACCGCCATCAGTGCAGGCACATGGGAACCCATATCGGACACACGTTACTGGCTGCTGGAAAATTGTGACTTTCTTGAAAATGGCCAGGGACATTCTGATTACATAGCAACCATACAAACAGTGCGAGATATTACGCTGAAGAACTGCCGGTTTAACGATAACTATGGCAACGGCGCTCACTTTGTATTAATAGATGCCCAATTAGAAGACTGCGAATTCAATAATAACCTTAGAAGTCTGGGTGAGTCTGGCTTCGGCACACTCTATGCGTATGCAGGAGGGCTTAACTTCAGCGGATTGAACGTCACCTTTAATGATTGTAAAGTAAGCAGCAACGGTGGCTCTGGTATACATAATGATCTAGCCGGGAAAAATATTACGTTCAATAACTGTGAGTTCAATAACAATGGGCTCAGTACGTACCGCGACGGGCTTGATCCAGGTTTCAAATGGGAGATTGCTGAGGGTCCTGTTTATATTAACAATAGTACCATAAATGGAAACACCGTTGGTATACAATTAGAGACAGCGCAGAATTTTTATTTTGATAATTCACAAATCCAGGATAATAATGTAACACAAGTCAAGATCACCTGGAAAAACCGTAGCATTATTGATAACAACAACAGTGATAAATACGGGAATGGCGGAACCGGTGATTTATCTCTTTCACCAGGTAAAATATGGGCGTACAGGAAGGCGTTGAATGGTACGCTTAACACAAATTTACAAAGCCTTCGGGACCCAAGAGTAAATCAGTTTCCCCATGAACGTATGGAAGGTTTAGCGGGTGGTCACTTTGCTATATCGCAGCAGATGTCTGG
>JANNPM010000217.1:0-6102 GCA_031400145.1 Chryseolinea sp.
TTCTTGAAGAGGCTTTTAATCAGTGCATTCTTCCGGCACAGGAGTTGAATGTTCTTGACTTATGTGCGGCTCCCGGAGGGAAATCGACGCACATAATTAGCCTTATAAGTAAAAAAAGTCTGCTTGTATCGAACGAGGTTAATCGTCAACGCGCTGGCGTGCTTGCGGAGAATATTATAAAATGGGGCTATGACAACGTAGTGGTGACAAGCAATGATCCACAGGATTTCCAACGGCTCGCTGGCTTCTTTGATATAATTGTCATCGACGCACCATGTTCGGGGGAAGGACTGTTCCGGAAGGATCCCAACGCGAAGGCTGAATGGTCCAGTGACAACGTTTTGCTTTGTGCGAAACGGCAACGAAAGATTTTATCTGATATTTGGCCTGCCTTGAGACCAGGAGGCATTCTTATCTATGCTACTTGCACATATAACGCCAGCGAAAACGAAGACAATCTGGAGTGGCTGAGTAAAGAAAACGACGTCACTTTCCTCGCGCTTGGGGGCGTTGAACAGTGGGGTGTTGTGCGGGCCGAAAAGGGATCTGTGGTTGGTTATCGTTTCTTCCCACATCAGCTAAAAGGTGAAGGCTTCTTTATCGCGGCGATGCGAAAAGGCGGCGATGCTGCAGAATATCGACATAGACATAATGGATCATTTATAGGCCCGTCAAAAAAAATTATGGAGCGGGTACGTCAGTGGGTAAATAACCCGGACGAGAAAACCTTTATTGTAAGGAATGAGCAGCTACAATTCTTTCCAATCGAAAAAACTGGCGAGGTTGAAATGCTTGCAAAGAACCTCTATCTACTCACGGCCGGAACGAATCTTCTGACCTTTAAACACGACAAATTGATTCCGGAGCACCCTGCGGCATTGTCGACAGCGCTTAACCACGACAATTTCAGGGTTGTTGACGTTGGGCTGGAAGAGGCGCTTAGATTTCTCCGGAAGGAGATACTGACAATCGCGCCAGATCGAAAGGGCTTCGTATTGTTGAGCTATCTGGGCGTCCCGCTCGGGTGGATGAACGTTTTGGACAACCGCATCAATAACCTTTACCCTGCCGCGTGGCGCATCCGCATGTGATTAAGGTGCTGCGTGTCTTCGAAATGCCTGAACAGCTTTATCATGCCGTCTGGGAGAGATAACCCAATGAAGAAAATTCCTGCATAAAAAAAACTTTCTCAACCGTCAGCAAAAATGCGAAGTCCGTGTCGCAATCAAAAAGCTACGAGGGATCTACATAAAATTCTATTTTCGTCCATTTTCTTTACTTTTGCCCCTCTTTAGCCCGTTTAACATGGTTTTATCAACTAAGTATGATCCTTCGGAAGTAGAAGACAAGTGGTACCAGCGCTGGATGAAGGCAGGTTTTTTCCACTCTCAACCCGATCCCCTGAAGCAGCCCAACTGCATCGTTATACCCCCACCCAACGTGACCGGCGTGCTCCATATGGGTCATATGCTCAACAATACCATTCAGGATATCCTCATCCGAAGAGCGAGAATGCAGGGGAAAGAGGCATGCTGGGTACCTGGAACCGATCACGCCTCCATTGCCACCGAAGCGAAGGTTGTCGCCATGCTTCGGGATCTCGGGATCAAAAAGTCAGACCTTAGTCGCGAAGAATTTCTCAAGTACGCCTGGGAATGGAGGGAAAAATATGGCGGAATAATTCTTGAGCAGCTGAAAAAGCTGGGGGCGTCGTGCGACTGGGACCGCACAAAGTTCACGATGGATCCTGATTATTACAACGCCGTTATCGACGTGTTCATTGACCTGTACAAAAAGGGAAATATCTACCGCGGCTTGCGCATGGTGAACTGGGACCCAGTGAGCAAGACGGCACTATCAGATGATGAGGTTCATCATAAGGATGTTCCTTCAAAGCTTTATTATGTGAACTACGCGTTAGAAGGTAGTTCGGAGTTTATTACCATAGCGACGGTTAGGCCAGAGACGATTATGGCCGATGCCGCAATATGTGTAAATCCCAACGATCAGCGCTACACACACCTGCAGGGAAAGCGTGCCCTTATCCCCTTGATTAACCGAAGCATACCTGTTATCGCCGACGAATATGTTTCCATGGACTTTGGGACAGGCTGTCTTAAGGTCACGCCTGCACATGACATGAACGACAATGAACTTGGCAGGAAACACAATCTTGAAGTAATTGACATCCTCAATGAGGATGGTACACTCAACGAAAAAGCACAGTTGTTCGTCGGCGAAGATCGCTTTGTGGCCCGTAAGAAAATCGCCAGGATGCTCGAGGAGGAAGGCTGCATTGAAAAGGTTGAAGATTACATTAGCAATGTTGGATTTTCCGAGCGCACAGACGCCGTTATTGAGCCAAGATTATCGCTGCAGTGGTTTTTGAAGATGAAAGAAATTGCGAAGCCGGCACACGAGCACGTAATGAACGACGATGTTCAACTTATACCTTCAAAGTTTAAGAACTCATATAACCATTGGATGTCTAACGTGCGTGACTGGTGTATCTCGCGCCAGTTATGGTGGGGCCATCGCATTCCTGCGTGGTATGATAAAGCAGGAAATACTGTTGTTGCCAGGACTGAATCTGAAGCCAGAATTTTATATGACAAGGCCTGGCCGCAAAATGAAGAAGCGCAATTGGTACAAGATTGCGATGTGATGGACACATGGTTCTCCAGCTGGCTGTGGCCGATGGCAGTCTTTGATACTTCTGTATTTCGGGGTGATGGCAATAAGGGCAATGCCGATCTGAATTATTATTATCCGACCAGCGACCTCGTTACCGCGCCGGAGATCCTGTTCTTCTGGGTCGCCAGGATGATCATTGCAGGATATGAATATCGAAATGAGCTGCCGTTCAGGAATGTTTACCTGACGGGTATTGTGCGCGACAAGCTTGGTCGGAAAATGTCTAAACAGCTCGGCAATTCTCCGGACCCATTGCACCTCATTGCCAACTTTGGAGCAGACGCCGTACGTTCTGGCATGCTCTTTAGCTCGCCTGCAGGGAACGATTTGTTGTACGATGACAAACTGATTGAACAGGGTCGCAATTTTGCAAACAAGATATGGAATGCCTTCCGGCTCGTAAAGAGTTGGAATGTTGCTGAATTTTCCGTTCCCGGAGAAAATCATGTTGCTATAAACTGGATGGAGGCCAGGTTCAATAACACACTTGTTCAACTGGATGATCATTTCAGCAAGTTCAGAATCTCCGATGCCCTGCACCTTGTGTACAAATTAATATGGGATGATTTCTGTTCATGGTTTCTGGAAATGGTAAAGCCTGAATTTGGCAAATCTATTGATGCCGTAACATTTGATAGCACGATTCGTCTGTTTGAAAAAATACTGAAAGTGCTGCATCCATTTATGCCGTTTATTACTGAGGAACTATGGCACGCTTTAAAAGCGCGTGAAGAAAGAGATTGCATCATTATTGCATCGTGGCCACAACCGCAGTCTTTTGATGCGCTAATCCTCGAAGAAAGCGGCGTTGCGTTTCAGATAATTACGGAGGTTAGAAACACGCGCAATGCAAAGGGCCTGTCACCAAAAGATCCTCTCCAGATTATTGTAACGCAGACAGGTTTCGAATTACTAAATTCATTCTGGCCGGTTGTAAAGAAGTTATCCAATGTCAATGCCGTCTCCGTTGATTCCGGCATAGTGAACAAAGCCGCAAGTTTCATCATCAATACTTCGGAATTCTTTATTCCCCTGGAACAAAAAATTGACACTGAAAAAGAACGGGAAGAAATTCTTAGAGATGTTGAATATCAGCGGGGCTTTTTGTCATCCGTAGAGAAAAAGCTTTCAAACGAAAAGTTTGTAGCAGGGGCGCCGCCGAAGGTCATCGATATCGAACGGAAAAAGAAACTTGATGCCGAAATCAAGATTAAGGCGCTGGAAGAAAAGCTTGCAAGATTGTAACCTACACAGCGATTTTTTAGAATCGAGCTGCCAGCAGCAGTTCGATATTCTTGTGCTTAAGTCCGAATTTCCTTGCCACATGCTCATTGGTGAGCCCACCTTTGTATGTGTAAACGCCTTTCATAAACCATTTATGCGAGAAGATCATCGCCTCAACGCCACCTTCTTCGCCGGCACGCAGGATTGTGGGCGTAAAAATATTACTGAGCGCGTTGGCAGCAGTATGGGCTACACGGGATGCGATGTTCGGAACGCAGTAATGGATCACGCCATGTTTACGGAACACTGGTTTGCTTAACGTCGTAATCTCTGAAGTTTCGATGCATCCACCCTGGTCAATGCTCAGGTCTATGATCAGACTATCTGTCTTCATCTGGCTAACCATTTCCTCGGTGATAACGTGTCGTGCCCTGCCCTTTTCAGCGCGCAACGCGCCAATCACTACGTCAGCCGACTTAATCGTATCACTCAATGTCAGGGAGTCAATTGTCGAGGTGTATATCTGCTGGCTCAGCAGATGCTTTATACGTCGTAGTTTATAAAGGTGGTTATCGAATACCTGCACCTCGGCGCCTAGCCCCAACGCTGCCCGGACAGCATATTCCGCTACTGTTCCTGCGCCAATAACCACGACCTTGGTAGGAGGAACTCCGGTTATGCCTCCCAGGATCACGCCCTTCCCGTTGTTCGCTGTGCTTAAGTATTCGGACGCAATCAACATTACGGTGCTTCCCGCAATCTCACTCATCGCGCGAATGATTGGCATGCCTCCCACCTTGTCTTCAATAAATTCGTAAGCGAGCGCAGTGATCTTCTTCTTCATCATTGCCTGGAGGCTCTCTACTCTGAGGTGGCCAATCTGAAGGGCCGAAATAAGGGTTTGTCCACCATGCATTAACTCTATCTCCTCCATTGTCGGAGGTTCGATCTTCAGAACAACATCAGCCTGGTAAACCTCCTGCGGCGAGTAAACGATCTTGGCGCCGGCGTCACTAAATTGTTTGTCGGTAAATTTTGACCCGATACCCGCCTTGGTTTCCACCCACACCTCGTGACCATTATTAACTAGAATGGCAACTGCATCAGGCGTCAGACTAATGCGATTCTCTTGCAACGATATTTCCTTTGGCAACCCAATAAAGAACGAATGCCGTCGCTTTCGGACTTCCAGCAATTGCTCCTGTGGAATCATGCTGGCTTTGGCCAGCGCCTCAAATCCCGTTTTCTTCTTTTCGGTCATGGACTGAAATAACTATAGTTCGGTGTGTGCTGTGCTCTGATTGGATCAATACTTTAACATGTTGCGGCGGCAAAAGCGTGGGGATCTTTTCCGGCCATTCCACGAAACACGGGTTTCCGGAATAAAAATACTCGTCGGCACCGATATCGTATGCTTCAATTTCATTCTTGATCCGGTAAAAATCAAAATGATAGATGCTAGACTGCTGCTCTGTTTTATATTCATTGATAATCGAAAAGGTCGGGCTGCTGGTCGTTTCCAAAACGCCCAGGGCAGTGCATACTGCCTTTATCAGGGTGGTTTTTCCCGATCCCATTGAACCATAGAAAAGCCAAACTTTAAAGTCTGTGACCCCGTCAGCGATCACCCTGGCCACTGTACGCATTTCTTCAAAAACTACCGCACGAAAAACCAGTTCCTGGTTTGTCATTATCCGTTCTTCGAAGTTAAGAAAATAATGGGAATGATAATCTCCTCCATACTCACGCCACCGTGCTGGAATGTATCCTTATAAAAGTTTACATAGTAGTTGTAGTTGTTGGGGTATGCAAAGAACTGGTCCTCAATCGCAAATACGTACGATGAGGAGACGTTAAGCTTTGGAAGAAAAAGGCGTTCCGGCTTTTGAACGTTCATGATCTTGTCGCCCTCATATCCGAGATTCTTTCCCTGCTTGTATCTCAGATTGCTGTTTACATTCTTGTCACCAATGATTTTGAAAGGACGCTTGACACGAATGGTTCCATGATCGGTGGTGATTACCACCTTTACATCCTTGTCGGCTATCTTTCGCATGATGTCGATAAGCGGTGAATGCAGGAACCATGATTTTGTTATCGATCTATAGGCGGATTCATCCGGAGCCAGTTCACGAACCATCGCCATATCCGTACGGGCATGCGAAAGCATGTCGACGAAGTTAT
>JANNPM010000550.1:0-9728 GCA_031400145.1 Chryseolinea sp.
CCGGTGCCCTGTTTGGATTATATGGTTACAGGCTTGGCGCAGAGATTATTGGAAGTTCAGGGAACCGGAAGCAACTAATTAACGTGCTGATCAACTTCGTTATTTTCGTCTTTATCAACGGAGTGGTTACACTACAATTTAACATCGATCTTGCAGGCCATGCGGGCGGATGCATCGCAGGCCTGATCCTTGCAATCTTACAATTCAGATTTCGACTTCTTTTACGGGCAAAGCAGCTTATCTTTTCTTTCATTCCAATGGTCCTCATTTTTTTTCTCCTCCCTCTGGACCAGGTGCGCTACTATAGAATATTTCAACGCGTTATACAAGTGGAACGACGTACCAGCCATTTATTTGAGAACGGCTTGCGCGACGAGGAACTGCTCGATAGCATCCGAGTAATTCGGGGCGATTGGGATTCGATCCACGGAACTTTGGCGTCTATGGGACGGGTTACAAAACCTTTAAGGCCCGACACGGCTACAATGCGTCGGTATGTCGCACTACACATACGAGAAACTGCTTATCGAGTGGCCATGATCGAAAACGAGTCATATGTTTATCTGGATAGTCTTGAGCATATCAATTTGCAATTTGATTCGCTGCCTGCATTTCAATACCATCCGGATTATAACCTGCCTCAGCCGGCTAAAGAAAATCCGGAAGCGTCCGCGCCGGGATCGAATAAATCAAAACGAGTATTTTATGATGCGCAATGGAAGGAGATCGACGATCCGTCCGCCGCGGTCTATTACCGCATTGGCCAAACCGATTCGCTGAACCGATGGCAAGGGCCGGTACGCGATTACTATCGGGGCGGCGTTGTTCAAATGAAGGGTGTCTATAAGGATAACATGAAAGACGGGATCTTTATCTACTACTCCGATCACGGCACTTATTCTTCTGCGGGGCGATACCAAAAAGAACAATCCATTGGAAAATGGGAAACATACTTTTGGAACGGCAGGCTTAAGAGCGAAGTTTATTACAATGAGACTGCATATACAAGGAGCGTTTGGGACTCGTTGGGAAGGCCCCAGGTTATTGCTGGTCGCGGAAACATTACCGAGTGGTACAGCAACGGTCAAATTGCCGAAGTCGGAAACTATGAAGGCGGAAGAAGAACAGGAGACTGGTACGGATATCATCCGGATGGAACGCCTTACTATCGCGAACTGTACCGGGATAACCGTCTCATTCGGGGCGCATCTGCAGATCAGGAAGGAAACAAGTATGTTTATGATGAGATGAGTCTATATGCACTGCCTTCAAAGGGAATGCGACACTTCAACCAATATCTCGAGGCTAACATCCGTAAACCAGACTCACTGAACGATCAGCGCGGAACTGTTAAAGTTACCTTCAGTGTAGGTCGAGATGGATCCGTGTGGGATTTTGTAATACTTGAGGGTTTGAGCCCAGCACACGATGAAGAGGCAGTCCGGCTTATCCGCGAGGGACCGCAGTGGAGGCAGGGACTGTTGCACGGCCACGTAAAGCAACCTTCTCTGGGTTATGCAGAGATTTCCTTCTAACTTCTGAAAAGCCGGTTGCGAGACTCAACGTCCAAATACCTATCTTCATTCTCAGAACTTATCTACTTATCCATGCAACGGGGAACCCGTCACCTTTTGAGAACGGTTTCAGATTTTGAGGCCCTAATCAATTAATCCATAGTAAATACCCATGCCTCTTTAAAGATGTTCTTCCATCTGTATTCATTTCGCATTTTTCGTGCTTCAGCGATATCGCTGGATGACGAGATGTACACATAATAAAGATTTTTCTTTGGATTTAGTGTGATGCTGGCCTGATATCCCTTTGCCTTGATTGATTTTACGAACCTCATAGAACCTGACATCATTCTGAACGCACCCACCACTACGTAATGCTGGCCTGTAGACATTGCGAAAGATTCACGCGTCGTGGCGAACGGAGCTTTAGTAGCAGCCGGTTTGCCGCCGGTTAAAGGTTTTTTTACAGATTCAGCGACACCTGTCTGGTTGTTTATTGCAATCTGAGCATCTGAGTTTTCCTTTGTTTTCTCCGCAGTATCGTCAGCTTTGGCAGGTCCGTCGTTTACCTGTGGCTGATTGGCGTCTTCCAGCACTACTGCATCTTTGTCGGCGAGCTTGGTGCGCTCAAGTTCGTTAGCAAGGTCTCTTGCCTCCTGGGTTGCCTTTACGTACGCCTTGGTCTTTTTGGTTGCAAGTCTTATACCTAAATGTATCTCGTGTGAGCTGCCTGATGAGATGTCGGAATTGAGCGATGAAAAATCATAGCTATAGCTGAACCGGAACTTATCCTTTACGTTTGCGCCCAGGATCAGTGCGATTCCCTTATTCTGGTTGTAGCTCACACCTGTCCATATATTCTCTTTAAAGTAGGCGAGTGTGGCGACTTCAAAATAGTCTTGATTGCCGTCTGTAGTCTGACGGTACAACGCATACGGTTCAAGCGCGATATTCTGCATTACCCCGACGTAAAATTTATAGCTGGCGGAAAAGAGCCTGTTGCGAAGATTGGACATCTGGAATTTATTGAAGGTCTCCGCGTTGAGGGCGTTTGATTTAAAAATGTCCGTCAACGCAAAGCCCAGACGCAGTCCATTATGCGCGTAGACCATGCCGAAATTCCCGTCAACATAATAGTTGGCTCCAGGCGACCTGGTGATAACCTGGTCATTTGAACCTGCTTCTTCGGCATTGAGGTCGAGCTTGTTCATACCCACACCTCCTGAAAGACCGAAGCGCAAAGATTGATTTTTGGCAATAGGCACAACGTAACCGAAAGTCGCAATGAAATTGGAGTTCTGTACCATCACTTGCCTGTCGGTAAACATGTTCAGGCCAATAGCTACGCGGTCTGAAGCTGGCAATTGAATGCTTACACCGGCAGTTACGGGAGAATCCCTGAAATTTGACCACTGTTGGCGGTACGCCATACTGGCCTCTATACTATTATTAATGCCGACAAACCCGGCGTTAAATAAATAAGGGTTGAATGCATATTGTCTATAAAATGGGCCTGGCGCCTGCGCCTGAACCAACATCGCTGAGAAAAATAAAAGCGCAAAAATTTTCCAGATTTTTTTGATGACCGGATTGTTTGTTAAATCAGAATGGGTGATGCGAGGCTCAGTCTTCACATCTTCATACAAGCTCTTTAATCTCATCGCACCTTTATAATTTAGTTTTAACATCGTTTGAACTCACCAATTCTTCCTTCTACCTCTTACCCTTGAATGGGTTGTTCCCTTTGTTATCCGGGAAATTGCTTCGACCTTTTGTCAAGGCGCGTGATACAGAATTAAAGCACATTCCTGTAAATCACTATGCAAATATTGATTTAAACAGATTGAGATATATAGTGTGCATCGGCAGATCACCTTATTTCCAGATAAAAGCTCTATATGTTGGTAGAGTATTTGAAAATAAATCCGGTTACTTATCAGATAGAAATAGAGTATAAAAATGGGACATAACGGCATAGCTATACGCTATTGTAACGTGACAAAATTTGCATTTTATAACCATATCAGATCCATTTTCGTCGACCGATTGCTGTGGAGGTGCATGAAAGGATTGGCGCCGCGGAAGGTGTACTTAAACGGCGTTTTGCGAATTGGTATTTTGCTGTAATAACGTGTAAGGTCCCGCTCTTTTTTTCTGCATTTTTAAGACTTTTCCCCTCTGAAAAGTCTTTATTTAACTTTTTCTGTTCGACATGGCAGGATACTGGTAAAATTTCCCAAAAAGGGTTTCCCAGTTTGAAAAAACGTGCCTCGCTGGCAACTCGTCTTCATCTTGTGAACAGGTAGATTCTAGTACCGGTAGTAACCGTCGTTAGACTGCAATAACCGCCATGCAACGGTGATATTTGTATGACATGAATTCGCTGTAGGCGAACATATCGAAATGTTGTAGTGCTTACGACGACGTAGGAAATAGGCATGTCAATAGTATGCACTAGCGTTGGCGTTGTAGACGTCGTCACAGATGAATTTTAAATGAGTTTAGCAGAATCACGGAGGAGTTAGCTGGAGACGCGCAAAGGCGTAAAAGGCGGGAAGCAAAGCGATCAGATCACTTTATTAGGGATGGATTATGGATAAGCGCTATGGTATGGGCTTATGTTACCGAAAAGTTCGGACCCCTCCGAATGGTCCATCCAATACTTCCAAATAAAACAAGAAGCACGATCCATGAGAACGCGGTGGTTATCGCATTACCGGTGACAAAAGCAGGTGGCTCAAAGGTGAAGCTGATCGTATGCTTGCCGGCTGGTAACTTAAGGCCCCGCAGTACATAGTTCACCCGCAGCAAAGGGACTTCTTTTCCGTCGATCGTTGCCACCCAGCCCTTTGGATAATATATCTCGGAGAATACCGCCAGGCCGGCCGCAGCAGAGGCGCTTTCGTATTTCAGAAATTTCGGATTATGCTCCACTAAGGTTATCGTCGCAGCACTGTCATATCCGATCTCCGCAGTATTGAATGCCGGATCGTTGATAACAGCTTCATGACGCGTATTCAGATCACACACTTTGTCCAGCTCGGCCGTAGGAGAGTTTACAGTAATCACTTTCTGCACAAACCACGCATTGCCATTTGCTGTGGGATTGGGAATAAAGTTGTTTCGTTCGGGCCCATAGATAAGATATTTGATGTTCAGCATGTTGATAACACCGAAGGCGCTGAAGTCGGCTTTACCCTGCTGTAAGCCTTGTATCATCGTGTTTGTTTGGGGAAACAAACAGGAATCGGCGAGGTCCTGGTAACGCCTTAGCTTAACCGCGTGATACCCTCCAACAGAGTGATGAAAGTATGACGACCTTGCTTCAAGGAATGCGTTTCGAGGGTCGCCTCCCTGGATATTGTAAACCCTGTAGTATGATTTGTCCTTCAGAATTTCGTTGTCGGCCTCAGTAGCAACAAAGGAAGCCGCTCCGCGTTTGCGCTTGTAGTTCTCTTTTGTGAAGTACCGGTTGTCCACCACCGCGAGGTCCATGGTGATCATGAAGATCAGCAAGGCATAAAATGCCGGCGGTGTAATTTTCTTCCAGAGCTCAAGGTAGAGGATGACAAAGGCGAAAGCGATGAAAGCGAGGGACCGGAATGCGTCACCGCGAAGAAGTGCTTTGCGGTCATCCGCTAACGCCTTGGAGAACCACGGCGGCAACTGCTCATCCATCCCTTCACGCATAAAGTTAAGGATGCCTGCAAAAAGTAAGAAGATCAGGCATAGCCCTCCCGTGGCACCGAGTGCGATCAGGAGCTTTTTCCTGTTCTGCTTATTCATTCCTTCTCCCAGTACCTTCTCTACACCTATCATCCCGAGCAAAGGCATCGAGAATATGATCATCACAACGGTAAAGGTAACAGAACGGAATTTGTTGTAACCCGGCAGGTGATCGAAAATAAAATAGTTGAAGGATTTAAAGTTGCTGCCCCAGCTCATCATCATTGCGAGCAAACAAATCGGGACGAGCCACCAGACAAATTTTTTATCGGCGAAAGCGATACCTACTGAGAAGAAAAAAACGATGATTGCTCCGGCGTAGTAGGGCATCGACGTGGCCGGACCCCAATAAGCACCAGAGTAGTAGGCCAGTTGATTAAAGGTTTCTTTACTGCCTGTTGCAGCCAGGGCCTTAGACACATTGCTTTCAGGATCCTGAACGAGCAGGTTCTGACTGCTGCCGCCATAAAAATTTGGTATCAGCAAGGTGAAAGGTTCAAGAATTGCATAGTTGTACTGAAAGGCGAAACTTTTAGCAAGCCCGGTGGACTTTTCAGTACCACCCGGTGCGTTCAACTCAGATTCTCCCCGTGTATACCGCGTGTACTCTGTGACAGCCCACATCGGACCGAAGAAAGATCCAACGGCAATCACGACTGCAGTCGCGAGAATCACGATTGATTTGAAATATTCACCAATCCTTTTTTCACGAAGGAAGATCACGAATTGCACAATGCCGTATGCCGCGACGATAAGCATTAGGTAATAAGTCATTTGAAGGTGATTCTCACGGAAGTGGAGTGCTAAGGCGGCGGCAGTAACTCCGAATGCCAATATCGTTCGTCCCGAAAAGGCAAGATGAATCCCGGCCATCACTACCGGCATAAAAGCTATTGCTCCGATACGGGCGCTATGACCGACGCTCAGGCCGATAATCATATAACTCGAGAGTCCAAAGGCGATTGCGCCACCGATAGCAAGGTACGGGCGTACGCCAAAGGCGATTAGCATGATATAATATGAAAAGAATGCCAGGTAAATGTTGCATATCGGATGGGGAAGATTCAATGCGAGGATATTTTTAAAATGTCCGACTACCACATTGCCCCATTTCACATTCACGAGATAACCAGGCATGCCGCTGAACATGGTCTCAGACCAGAGTGGTTCCTCGCCGGTCTGCTCGCGAAAGTCGCGCATAGATTTAGAAGACCCTTCCCATTGAACGATGTCCAATTGATTCAGAGCCTTATTTTCAAAGAACGCAGGATTAAAAAAAAGTATTGTTACGATGAGAAATGTCGCTATGGCAATACCATGGGGCAGGACATCCTTCGCGAAGCTTATCTTTTTCATGTGTTAATAATTGTTTTTAGTTGTCACATGGAATGGCCAGACCAAATTATCATCCCTTTGGGTGAACGGGGTGCATGGCCATTTCATCTTTTTATCTAATAATAAAGGCGCAAAATAGGAAGGATTACCTAATTACGGCGCCACGCGCTTAATTTTTGAGATACTCATAAAGTATTTGTATCTAGAGTATTGATTCCATATTCTCCATTAACACATGAAATCGTCATGCACTGCGTTCACCCAAAAGGATGTTAATTAACCATGCGATTCCATGTGACTACGAAAAAACTATTATTAACACATGAAAAGATTACTTTTTATATCAACCGTTTTTTATTCTATGCTTTCCGGATGTACAGAACGCCCTGCTGCTGAAGAGACAGCGCTGAAATTTTCCGCGCATTACAAGGCACCTCAGTTTAATGATTCCGGCAGGATGGCAAAATTGCAGGCAGCCATCCCACTTGCCCCAAAAATGTTGAAAGACTATGCCGCGAAGAGTAACTTCCCCGCCATGGCATATGGAGTCGTAGCAGACCAGAAGCTGATATTCGCCGGAGCAACAGGATCTATCAACCTTAAGAGTAAAACGCCCGCAACTACTAAATCGTTGTTCAGAATAGCATCAATGACTAAAAGCTTCACCGCCATGGCGATTTTGAAACTACGCGACGAAGGCAGGCTGCAGCTCAGTGATCCGGTTTCGAAGTACATCAAAGAGATGAACGACATTGTGTATCTGACCCAGGACTCTCCGGATATTACAATACTCAATCTATTAACGATGTCAGCAGGATTTCCAGAAGACAACCCCTGGGGTGACAGGCAGCTTGCTGACGCGCCGGAAGAATTGATCTCCTTTATCAAGCAGGGAATTTCATTTTCAAATACACCTTCGAAAGAATTCGAATACAGCAACATGGGATATGCCATGTTGGGTCGGATTGTGAACACGGTGTCGGGCGTTCCGTATCAACAATACATCACCGACAATATTTTGAAGCCACTCGGTATGGACAACACCCGTTGGGAGTACTCGGATGTTGATCCCGCGCTCCTTGCCCTCGGCTATCGTTTCGAAGGCGGCGAATGGAAGGAAGAACCTTTACTGCATGACGGCATTTATGGCGCAATGGGAGGATTGATAACGTCTATAGAAGACTTTAGCAAATATGTCAGCCTGCATTTGTCCGCATGGCCTCCCCGCAACGGTGAGGATAGGGGTCCGTTGAAGAGAAGCTCTTTACGTGAAATGCATAAGCCATGGCAATTCCGCAGCCTTGACATCAATGCAAATATATCCGGTGGAAATTCGTGCGCTGCGGCGAGTGGTTATGGTTACGGCCTGGGATGGCGTAAAAACTGCGAGGGCCTGGAGCGCATTAGTCACAGCGGCGGCCTGCCCGGCTTTGGAAGTGAATTTCGCTTCTATCCCGAATATGGGATCGGGATTATCTGCTTTGCGAATTTAACCTATGCCTCTGCCGGTGAGGCCAATGCAATGATCGCCGATGCGCTGCAATTGAAAACGGCCCTTAAACCACGCGCCCTCCAGATATCTGATACGCTCCAGCGCAGGAAAGAACAGGTTTTGGAAATGCTGTCTTCATGGGACCAGCTTCTGGAGCGTAAAATACTGGCTGAAAACTTCTATCTGGACATGTCGCGTGATATGTGGATGAAGCAGGCGGCTGATGTTTTTAAGGCGACGGGGCGTATAGTCAATGTAGACGCGATCATTCCCTACAACGAACTGCGGGGTCAATTCATAATGCGGGGTGAGCGTCAGGATGCAATAGTGTTTATTACGCTCACGCCAGAGCACTCTCCTAAGGTTCAGCAATTAGAACTCCGCTTAAATCCTAAGCAGAAATAACCACGGCAGACGCCTCAGCCACCAATGGCTGACATCGATTCAGAAACAGTCGCCGTCTTTCGCGCAGCCTCAGCTTCAAAACCATTCTTGAAGCGATTTTGAAAGGCAATCATGAGTTGCTCCTTAATGATCTGATCGTCGTTGGTTTCTTGCAGCAGTCTGCGGATGTCCAGAACGCCCTCATCGTACAGACAGGTCTTGAGAGTCCCTTGCGCGGTCACGCGGATCCGGTTACACGTCCCGCAAAATGTTCTCGTGAAGGCGGCAATGAGTCCAATCTTTCCGGGATGCCCGGGAATCTGATAATTTGATGCCGTGGAGAAGTCGGGGTCCACCGACTTTTGCATCCCTGGATAGCTGGTCTGAATGTATTCCCATATGCGACGATGCGTCCACTTCAATGCGTGGTAGTGGCCCTTTCCATTAAATGGCATTTCCTCAATGAACCGGACGTCAACAGGGTACTGGCGCGTGAGATGGACCAATGGTAATATGTCTTCAATATTTTTTCCGTCCATTACCACGGCATTAATCTTTACCGGTATCCCGGCATCTATCAATGCACGCAATGTCGTCATCACGGTTTCAAATTCATCGCGGTATGTTATTGCATGAAAGCGATCACGGTCCAGCGTATCAAGACTAAGGTTGACTGACGCGATATTCAACTTCTTTAACTCAGCGATGTAGGGCCGGGTAAGAACGCCGTTGGTGGTAAGGTGAAGGTCAGTGATGCCGGGGATCTCCACAATTCTGCGGATCAATTGCATGAGATCATTTCGCATGAACGGTTCGCCGCCGGTAAGCCTCACCTTAGAGATGCCTAGTGGTGCCAGGATATTGACCAGCCTCAGAATTTCTTCAAAGGTGAGGAGATCCTTTTTTGGAAGATAGCGCACACCTTTTTCAGGCATGCAGTAAAAGCACCGCAGATTACAGCGGTCTGTTACAGCCATGCGCAGATAGTTTATCCGGCGTCCGTGATTGTCAAAAAGCGATCCCAAGAAAATATATTTTAGAATCTTAGAATCAAAGATATCGATATTCCGGCAAAGCCGGCGCGGTTGTCTGATGGGTGGCTGCGGTTCTCCCGGATTTCAGGTTGCAACAAGTAACATGTGCAGGGAATCTACGTTGATAAACGCTACCTTTGACTAATTGTTCGTCAATGACGGCATGAACAGTGGCACTATTAAAAGATATAAGGTGAGGGCATATGGGATCACACGCGAACTTGTAGGTGTAAAGGACGCCGT
>JANNPM010000221.1:0-5131 GCA_031400145.1 Chryseolinea sp.
TTCTTGAACTCAGACTCCTGAGCAATGATTCGCATACCTTTGCCGCCACCGCCGGCGGTTGCCTTCACGATGACGGGATACCCTATTTCTTTGGCGAGCGTAGTCCCCTGCTCGATTGAGTCAAGCAGACCCTCTGAGCCCGGGATGGTTGGAACCCCCGCTTTTTTCATTGTATCCTTCGCCGTTGATTTATCGCCCATTGCCTGGATCATGGCCGGCGTGGGACCGATAAACTTTATTCCATACTCATGGCAAATGGCGGAGAATTCAGCACGCTCAGAGAGAAAGCCATAGCCAGGATGAATGGCATCGGCATTGGTAATTTCCGCGGCAGAAATAATTCGGGGGATATTCAAATATGAATCTTTGCTCGGCGCATCACCAATGCATACTGCTTCGTCTGCAAACCTAACATGCAAACTTTCGCGATCTGCTGTAGAATACACAGCAACCGTTTTGATACCCATCTCGCGGCATGTACGGATAACCCGTAAAGCAATTTCGCCGCGATTGGCAATTAGTATTTTCTTAAACACAGATATCAGTTTAGATGAAGACGATGGCTAGAAAACATTTTCAGCAGCCATCAATATTATTCAGGCTCGACAAGGAAAAGAACCTGGTCGTATTCAACCGGCGAAGCATTTTCAACCATTACTTTTACAATGGTCCCCGTAACTTCCGATTCGATCTCATTAAATAATTTCATCGCTTCAATTATGCAAACACCCTGGCCTTTAATCACCTTATCGCCCACGGAAACAAATGGAGGCGTGTCCGGCGTGCCGGAGCGATAGAAAGTACCGATCATCGGAGACCGGATCTCAACCGTACGGGTAGACCCTGTCGAAGCCGGAGCAGCATCTGATTTGTTTGGCTGAAGTGACAGCGCCGGCGTGACAGGCTGCGTGGTTAATGGCAACGCCGCCTGGGTAACAATCGGACTTGATTTAAATATCTTTTGATCAGGTTCACGTTTGATGCTTAGCTTGAGCTCCTTTGTCTCGATATTTACCTCGTTCAGGCCTGACTTGGAAATGAAATCAATTAAGTCTCTTATTTCAGATGTTTTCATTGCTTGATTTTTTACTTCGGGCTCCAGTACGGCTCGGGAAGGAGGTCTTTCTTTTTTTGTAAGTGCTTTAGCCTTGGTCATATACAGCTTATTCCTTGACACGTTCCACATATTCGCCCGTAGCTCCCTGGATCTTGATCTTATCGCCCGTGTTAACGAACAAAGGTACCCGGATCTCAACACCATTTTCCAGGGTCGCTGGCTTCAAAGTTCGGGTAGCGGTATCCCCTTGCATGCCCGGCTCGGTATATTGCACTTCCATAACTACATGGGTTGGAGGCTCCGCGGTGATCGCACTTTCACCGTCTTCGAAGGCTATCAGAAGTGTTACACCCTCTTTGATAAAGTTCACGGAGTTACCCAGCAATTTTTTGTCTATGTAAACCTGATCGAACGTGTTATTGTCCATGCACACCAGGCTATCGCCATCCGCATACAGGTATTGATATTCTCTGGTCTCAACGCGAAGTATCTCCACATCATCTCCAGGACGGAAGCGGTGTTCGGCGATTTTTCCATTGCGCACATTGCGCATTTTAATTTGATAAAACGCACGCAGATTTCCGGGTGTTCGATGCTGAAGTTCTTCAACCTGCATCACCTCACCATTATATCTCATGAAGTTTCCTTTGCTAAGATCCGAAACTGTCGCCATAAAAAATCAAACTTTAAGTTACAAATGAAATGAATAAATGCAAGAATGCGTCAATTGTCCTGACTTGCCGGATAGACAAGAGTTATCATCAGCTGTTGTATGCCCACTTGACATAGACGGCACCCCAGGTGAACCCTCCACCGAAGGCAGCCATTAAAAGGTTATCTCCCTTCTTTAGTCTTTTCTCATAATCCCACAGTAGTAATGGAATAGTGCCGGCCGTTGTGTTGCCATAACGTTCAATGTTCATCATCACTTTATCTTCCGTGATACCCACGCGTTGAGCGGTGGCATCAATGATCCTTTTGTTCGCCTGATGAGGAACAAGCCATGAAATGTTATCAGCGTTGAGATTATTGCGTTCCGCGAGCTGGCCTGATACTTCCGCCATGTTGGTAACGGCAAATTTGTAAACGGCTGCTCCTTCCTGATAAACATAATGCTGTCGTGAGTTTACGGTATCGTGGGTTGCAGGTCTCCGGCTTCCGCCGGCTTTCATATGAAGATAGCTTTCGCCGTGGCCATCACTTTTCAGGATCGCATCCATAACTCCCACATCTTCCCGAGTCGGTTCGAGCAGTACGCAACCCGCGCCATCTCCAAAGATGATACAGGTGGTTCTATCCGTGTAATCCATTATTGCCGACATCTTATCACCACCAACGATCACTACTTTCTTATACATACCGGACTGAATAAAACTGGCGCCTGTGGAGAGGGCGTACAGAAATCCTGAACAGGCAGCACTGATATCAAAGCTAAATGCATTTACAGCACCCACAGAAGTAGCGACAATATTGGCTGTTGCCGGAAAGGTCATGTCGGCCGTAACCGTAGCGAAGATCAGTACGTCGATCTCTCTAGGGTCCGTTTTTGTTTTGGACAGCATTTCCTCAACAGCTGCAATTCCCATTACGGAAACACCCTGGTCGGCGCCTTTCAGAATTCTTCTTTCTTTTATACCCGTACGGCTGGTGATCCACTCATCAGAAGTATCTACCATCGTTTCAAGTTCTTTGTTCGTGAGAATGTAATCGGGTACGTACCCTCCAACACCTGTTATTGCAGCTCTGATCTTGGTCATAGCGATCTAGACATTAATTATGCAGCGGCATCTAGGCCACGGTCATTCCATGAAAAACAAAATGCCCGGCTAGCACCGAGCACAAGGACGTGAATTTGATAAAAGATACACAGGAGCCTGCGGTCTGCGATGTCGTTAGTGAAAGGATGTTTCTCCGGCCAGGCAGAATTCATGCGCTATCAGGCCAAAACCTCTTTTTCCATCACAACTTTACCGTTGTAGTAAAGTTTGCCTTCAAGCCAAAAAGCCCGGTGTGGCAGATGATGTTCTCCTGTTGTAGGGCACACTGCTAATTGCTTGGCAGTTGCTTTATAGTGGGTCCTTCTTTTATCTCTGCGCGTTTTCGAGATCTTTCGTTTGGGATTTGGCATATCTAAACTGTTTATTTTAATTTTTTCAAAATATTCCACCGTGGATCGGTGTCATCACTGTCGTTATCGTCCCCCTCTGCTCCGGAGGAGTAAACGATCTTTCCCGGCAAATCATCATCTTCGGCCTCGTCCTCAAACCGTGGATGAAGCTTCTTTATCGGTATTGCCAGAGCTATAAACTCATACATATACTGACCCAGCTCAAGCCAGGCAGTATCTCGTTGAATAATTGTGATCTCATCCGTAATCTCTTCATCCCTGTCTCCATACTTAAACACGATTTCGGGACTCACCTGTACAGGATGATCAAACGGTTCTAAGGTTCGGTCGCAGACCAATTTTGCTACTCCGCGAATCTCAAACGCCGCTCCGAGAAATGTTTCGCGCTTATCCAGCGCCACATTAACACGAAAATTGCCCTGAGAAACAAGTTTTGAGTCGTATTGCGCAAAAAACTCATCTCCAAATTCGTAATGAAAATAGTGTGTCCTGTTACTCAGGCCGATAATATTAATTCGATAAGCCCCCAACCCTCAGACCCCTCACGGGTGTTAAAAATTAGTCGGCAAATTTAGTACAATTACTCAATAAAGAAAAAACTCAAAAGGAAAGGCGAGGAGGGAATGCGATTAGATAAATTCGGAAAGCGCTGCTTCTTTTAGTTCCTGAACGGGCTTCGTGCCAAAATTTTCAATGAAATAGTCAATAATACCCTTCTTGAACCCAAGCTTGATGGCGATATTCTTGCAAAAAATAATCTCACTCTCAAAGATGTTTTGATCCGCAAAGACAAGCTCAATGCTTGAAATGAGATAATCAAATTTTTGATCCAGCGAAAGCGCCCCCAAAGAGTCAATAGGCTGCGGGTTACGGATAAGTTCATTAACTTCCTCTTCTGGAAATTTCCTTTCCTTCGCGATCTTGAAGATCATCTCCCGCTCAATTTTGGCGAAGTGTTTATCGGCTTCAGCAAGCTGAATCAATATGTTGAGCTGCTTCTTAGTAACAATATCCATCTAAAGTTATCTTGAGCATCAAATATAAAAAATAAAGACCGTAGCACTCACCTTTAGTTTGTACCCCATAGTACCGAAACAACTTATTTTTCTGCAAGAGGCTCGTTTCGGCTCCTGAAAATGTCTGCGGCCCGGTAAATGGCCAGACGCAAAGAGCTTTCGTTCGCTTTATTCTTGCCCGCAATGCCATAAGCTGTACCGTGGTCTGGCGAAGTGCGTACCACGGGAAGGCCAGCAGTAAAGTTGAACCCATCTTCAAATGCGATGGTTTTGAACGGTAACAGCCCCTGGTCGTGGTACATGGCAAGCACCGCATCATACTTTGAATACGAACCGGCGGCAAAGAACCCGTCGGCAGGAAATGGTCCGTATATCAGCTTTCCCTTGTTTCGTTGATCGCTAATAATGGGCTTGATAATGACTTCTTCTTCCTTTCCTATCAGGCCGTTATCCCCCGCATGTGGATTCAGTCCTAACACTGCAATCCGGGGTTTGCCAATACCAAAATCCTTTCTCAACGATTGCTCCATGATTTTCAGCTTCGATTCAATTCTTTCGTTGGTAATTGCCGCAGGCACATCCCGGATAGATAGATGTTCTGTGACAAGCCCAATGCGAAGATTATCGCTGACCATGAACATCAGGCTGTCGGTTACGCCAAAGAACTGTGTGAGAAATTCCGTGTGACCTTTAAACGGGAAGTCGTCACTGTGGATAGATGACTTGTCAATCGGCGCAGTAACCAACGCATCAGTGACGCCTTCCTTCAATTCACCACAAGCCTGCTTCAAAGCGATCATGGCAGCATTACCCGCTTGTTTTGATGCCTTGCCAGGAACAACCTCCAGATTATCTTCCCAACAGTTAATAACATTGATGCTTTTCGCTGCAAACTGTCCTTTAGCCTTGACCTGGGCATAATTGAACTCT
>JANNPM010000223.1:0-22101 GCA_031400145.1 Chryseolinea sp.
AGCTTGTGATACATCCTGAAATAATTCTGAAGTGTGATGGTAGCATATGTCTGTGTGGCATCCTCCACCTTCACATTTTCCTTCGCTTCGATCGCCTGGTGAAGTCCATCAGAATACCGGCGTCCTTCCATCACCCGGCCAGTCTGCTCGTCGACAATTTTTACTTTACGGTCAACAATGATGTATTCAATGTCCTTTTCAAATAACGTATATGCCTTTAAAAGCTGACTAATGCTGTGAATGCGTTGGGACTTTACCTGGTAATCGCGGATGATCTCTTCTTTTCTTTGAAACCTCGCCGTGTCATCAAGGCTCGGATCCTTTTCGAGCCTGTTCAGTTCTGTGCCAATTTCAGGGAGTATGAAGAAATGCCGGTCTTCACCTTCACCTGTAATCAGGTCAATTCCCTTTTCGGTGAGGTCAACGCTATTATCTTTTTCCTCAATGACAAAATACAGCGGCTTGTCGGCGTCAGGCATGTTGCGCTTGTTGTCGGCGAGGTAGAAGTTCTCGGTTTTTTGGAGTAACGCCTTTGAACCCGTCTCACTCAGGTACTTGATTAACGGTTTATGTTTCGGCATGGCGCGGTGAGCGCGAAAAAGCGCCAGACCGCCTTCCTTGTCATTCCCATCGGCGATAAGCTTTCTGGCGGAAGTCAGGTATTCGTTAACGAGTTTTTTTTGAGCTTCAACGAGCTTGAATATTCTCGGCTTGAGATCATAGAATTCGTGTTCGTCTCCTCTCGGTATTGGTCCCGAGATAATCAATGGGGTACGTGCTTCATCGATCAATACCGAATCGACCTCATCCACCATGGCAAAGTGATGGGTGCGCTGCACGAGCTCCTGAGGCTCGCGCGACATGTTATCCCTGAGATAATCGAATCCAAATTCGTTATTGGTCCCATAGACAATATCAGCACGGTACGCATTTCTGCGTTCGGCAGAATTCGGTTCATGCTTGTCGATGCAGTCAACGGTCATACCATGAAACTGAAATATCGGCGCCATCCACTCGCTATCACGCGTTGCGAGGTACGTGTTTACCGTTACGAGATGCACGCCGCGCCTTGACAAGGCATTGAGGTACATCGGAAATGTGGCGACGAGCGTTTTTCCTTCACCGGTCGCCATTTCTGCGATCTTTCCTTCGTGCAGTACCATTCCACCGATAACCTGAACATCGTAATGCACCATATCCCAGGTGATCATATTGCCTGCGGCCATCCACTTATTCGCCCAACGTGCCTTGTCTCCATCTATTACAACATTCGGCTGCTTCGCTGCCAATGCACGATCGAAGTCCTTAGCCGTTACTTCAAGGAACTCATTTTCTTTAAACCGCTTCGCCGTTTCTCTTACAATGGCAAAGGCTTTGGGCATGATCTTAACCAGCGATTTTTCAAGTTCTTTATTTCTTAACTCTTCCATCCTGTCGATCTCGATGAAGACACCCTCCTTTTCGGTGATGTCTCGGTCCGGATTTTCAGCAATACTTTGATGCAATGCCGCAAGCTGGTCATCGATACCTTTTAATTCCTTATTGATAAACTCCTGAAGCTTCAGTGTTTCTTCGCGTAGGGCATCGTTGCTGATCGATTTGATCTTTTCGCCTTCAGCGTTGGTCTGCGCCACCATGGGCATGAGCCGCTTTATATCTTTTTCCGATTTTGTCCCGAATATCTTGGCAATAAATTTCAGCATACTTTCGTCATTAAATCATTATTCACCCTCGCGGTTGAGCCGGATAATGCCTAATCCTGAGAAGGGTTAAAGTTAAATTGTTTTTTGAGAATGAGAATGCACAATTACAATTCCAACTCCCCTTCGAAGACCATTTTGGCAGGGCCGACGAGGAAAATATCCTGAAAAGTGCCGTACTGGCCGTGTTTAAATTCCACCAAAAGCTGGCCGCCAAGGGTCTTGATGGTAATTGGCGATGTATATCCCTTATAAAACGCCCCCAGCGCGGCGGCTGTGACACCAGTGCCGCACGAAAGCGTTTCGTTCTCAACGCCACGTTCATAGGTGCGCACAAAAATGGTATTGTTTCCCTCGAGTTCCACAAAATTCACGTTGGTACCTCCGGGTTTGTATGCTTCAGCATAACGAATGCTGCGTCCCTCTTCAATGACAGAATAATCATGTATAGCCGTAACGAACTTCACAACGTGTGGTGAGCCGGTATGTATGAAGTAATCATCTCCCAATTGCTTTACGTCTTTTACAGGATTCATCTTCAATCTGATGATTTCCGAGTCAAGTATCTCAGCCGTATGCTCGCCATCGAATGCGTTAAATTTTGATTTTCCGTTGACGATTCCAAGACGTGAAGCAAACTGGACAGCCGCGCGGCTGCCATTGCCGCACAGACTTTGAGATCCGTCGCTGTTGTAATAGGTAAGGTTAAAATTCAGGGAAGGATGTTTCTCAATCATTATTAAGCCATCCGCGCCTACGCCAAGCCTTCGATCGCAGATCTTTGCAACCTGTTCAGTTGTCAGACTTAATGCATTATTGCGGTTATCAATGATGACGAAATCATTGCCGGTTGCCTGATACTTATGGAAGTGAACTCTACCCACACTGTTAGATCTTGAAACGCCCTGCAAAAATTTAATTAAGCTTATGAAATGGCCAGGCACCCCGTTCACCCAAAGGGATGATAATTTGGTCTGGCCATTCCAGGTGACAACTAAAAACAATTATTAACACATGAAATCGTCATGCACTTCGTTCACCCAAAAGGATGTTAATTAACCATGCGATTCCATGTGACAACTAAAAACAAATTATTAACACATGAAAAAACGCGTTATGCTACTTGACCTCTTCGTAGTCTATGTAGTCTCCAGCTTTATTCTTTCGGGTTCTGGTTTCTGAGGTATTGTTGAATCCGCCCCTGGCGTTCGGAGGTGTGTTGACCGGTGCATCGAAGTTACGGCGTTGGTGATCACGTAATTGTTGTGATGCTGCTCCGGCCCGAAAGAAAAAGCTACCGACCTTATAGATCACGTACGTAATGATACCAAGGATGAGAAGAAGTCTTAACATGACGTTTACGTTTAAACGAAAACAAGGAAACAAAGGTATAGGTTTCCCTTAAAAAGGAGGGACTAGAAACACCATTATTTTAGGCGAGGATAAAATGCCCTTTTTAGGGTGTAAATAGCTCATTACGCGACACGGCTAAAAGAAAAAGATGCCTGGGGTTGAAAAGCTGGCGCTGGTGCAAGGGTTCAGACTTGTGATCAAGAAATCGCAGTTTTCAGATCGCAGCAACGTTAAGATCTCGGCTCGGTGATCAAGAGTCTGGCAAATGCGCTCGACACCTGAATCGACCAAACGGTCTACCGGCTAAGATACAGGTTGCGTTCGGAGTAAATCTTCATAAAGTAATCATCCATCAGATCATCAATAAAGTAGATGGATTCGCCCGTTGATTTCATTTCCGGTCCCAATTCCTTATTGACATCCGGGAACTTGTGGAAAGAGAAAACAGGTTCCTTGATGGCATATCCCTTACGTGTTGGCGTGAAGGTAAAGTCCTTCACTTTCTTTTCGCCGAGCATCACTTTTGTCGCGTAGTTCACATAAGGCTCGTCATATGCCTTGCAAATAAAGGGAACGGTACGCGATGCCCGGGGATTCGCTTCGATGATATAGACTTTATCGTTCTTGATCGCGAACTGAATATTGATCAATCCAACAGTGCGTAGTGCCAATGCTATCTTATGTGTAAAATGTTCAATTTGTTTAATCACAAAGTCACCAAGATTGTACGGCGGGAGCACTGCGTATGAGTCTCCTGAATGAATACCAGCGGGCTCAATGTGCTGCATGATGCCAATGATGTAAACGTCTTCTCCATCGCAGATAGCATCCGCCTCGGCTTCTATTGCGCCATCGAGAAAATGATCCAGCAGAACCTTGTTCTCGGGCAGATGCTTCCAAATGTCGAGGATGTGATCCTCCAATTCCTGTTCGTTGATAACGATCTTCATGCTTTGGCCACCAAGCACGTAAGAAGGCCTGACAAGCAACGGGAAGCCTATTGTTTTGCAAACTTCCAACGCTTCGTCTGCGTTCTCGGCAACACCAAACTCAGGATAAGGGATGCCAAGATCTTTCAGCAGGCTTGAAAAGCGTCCGCGGTCTTCGGCAAGATCGAGGGCATCGAACGAGGTACCGATGATCGTGATACCATATTGATGAAGCTTCTCTGCCAACTTCAGCGCTGTCTGCCCTCCGAGTTGGACGATGACACCCACTGGCTTTTCGTGCTGAATTATGTCGTAGAGATGTTCCCAGAAAACAGGCTCGAAGTATAACTTATCGGCAATGTCAAAATCTGTAGAAACGGTTTCCGGGTTACAATTTATCATGATCGTCTCGTACCCACACTCCTTTGCAGCAAGCACACCATGCACACAGGAGTAGTCAAACTCAATGCCTTGTCCGATACGGTTTGGTCCGGAGCCCAGTACAACGATCTTTTTCTTATCTGAAACAATGGATTCATTTTCCGCGTCAAAGGTCGAGTAGAAGTAGGGTGTCTTTGCTTCAAACTCTGCGGCGCACGTATCTACAAGTTTGTAGACACGATTGATACCCATCTCGATACGGCGTTTATAGACATCGCTTTCGTAGCAGTCAAGCAAGTGCGCGATTTGCCGGTCGGCATATCCTTTCTCTTTCGCTTTCCGCATCAATGCCACAGGAATGGTTTCGAGGTCAAACTTTTCTACTTCTTTCTCCATCTCAACCAGCTCTTCGATCTGCTGCAGGAACCAGCGATCGATTTTAGTTAGCTTTTGAACCGTTTTCATCGGTATGCCTAGCTTCAACGCATCATAAATATGGAATATTCTGTTCCAGCTGGGATGTTCCAGGCTGTAGAGCAATTCGTCCTGCTTCTTTAGTTCCTTACCATCGGCGCCAAGGCCATTACGACGTATCTCCAAAGACTGGCAGGCTTTCTGAAGCGCTTCCTGAAAATTCCGGCCTATTCCCATTGCCTCTCCGACAGATTTCATTTGCAACCCGAGCTTTCGATCGGTTCCGTGGAACTTGTCGAAATTCCATCGCGGCACTTTTACGACGACGTAGTCGATGGCCGGCTCAAAGTATGCGGAGGTTGTACCCGTGATCGCATTGGTAAGCTCATCCAAATTGTATCCGATGGCAAGCTTGGCTGCAATCTTGGCTATAGGGTAGCCTGTCGCCTTCGATGCCAACGCCGACGATCGCGAAACGCGGGGGTTGATTTCGATGCCAATAATCTCCTTATCATTATCAGGATTCAACGAGAACTGGACGTTGCATCCGCCGGCGAATTCTCCTATGCCATTCATCATCTTGATAGCGAGATCACGCATGTGCTGGTACACCGAATCGGGCAGGGTCATCGCAGGGGCAACGGTAATGGAGTCGCCGGTATGAATTCCCATCGGATCAAAATTCTCTATTGAACAGATAATGATCACATTGCCAATCCCGTCGCGAAGCAGTTCCAGCTCGAACTCCTTCCATCCCATAATACTTCGCTCCACGAGCACTTCATGTATGGGAGAGGCATGCAGTCCATTGTTCAATGCGTCATCAAAATCTTCGGGATCATTTACAAAAGCCCCGCCCGTACCACCGAGGGTATAGGATGGCCGGATCACCAGCGGAAAGCCTATTTCCTGGGCGATTTCCTTGCCCTGAAGGAACGATGTCGCAGTGCCCCCCTCGCATACGCCAACATTGAGCTCGATCATTTTCAGTCTGAACTTCTCACGGTCTTCAGTCGTCTCAATGGCGCGGATATCCACGCCGATAATCCGCACACCATAGTGCTGCCATACCCCGGCCTTCTCACATTCAATGCAGAGATTTAGGGCTGTCTGGCCGCCCATGGTAGGTAGCACCGCATCGATGTGATGCTTCTCCAGGATCTCACGGATAGACTTCTTGGTCAGCGGCTTGAGATACACCTGATCGGCCGTCACCTTGTCCGTCATGATCGTGGCCGGGTTGGAGTTGATCAAAACCACTTCAATTCCCTCCTCCCGCAGCGACCGCGACGCCTGTGAGCCTGCGTAGTCAAACTCGCACGCTTGACCAATAATTATGGGGCCGCTACCGATTATGAGAACTGAGCGAATACTTCTATCTCTTGGCATTGTCTGAACAGGAATGGGATGAACAAAATTGGGCAAAATTAAAACACAGATCGAAACGATCGCAAAAAAGAAGGAATTAAAGTGAAAATTACTACTGAGCCTTTTCGGGGAGGCAGCTGGGTAGCGTTGAACAGGTGGCGGCGGGTGTGCGAACTTTCATGTGTGAGCCCTTGCACGTCGCAGTGCTATGTCCACGCGGAGTCTCCCGTTGGGAATCTGCGTTTTCGACTACCGCGCTACAATAATCTTTCGCTTGGCTATATCCCGGTCAGTCTTTATGAAAAGGATATAAGCGCCGTTTCCCAGGGCGCTTATATCCAGTTCCTGATCGCCGTGCTCTAAAACTTTGTGTATAACGTTTCGTCCCTGGATGTCGGTCAGGTTGACCTCCATGGTTCCGGAACCTTCAGGAACATCGATAAAAAAGGTCCCGGAGCGCACGGGATTCGGATATGTGGCAAACCCTTTCGGTCCGGATTCCACAGCAGTGATGTTCCCGAGCAATAGCGACCTCGTGTCGACGCAGTTCTGACTTGAAGTTACTGTCAGGGTGACTACATAGTCGCGGAGATCATCATAAGTATGTTCTTCGTTCCGCGAAGTCCCGCTTGTGCCGTCACCAAAATCCCACTGCCAGGATATCGGTGCTTCATCGCTAGCCGAAAAGGTCAACGGCTGGCCGGCGACAGGGATCTCCGGAAATATTGTAAACGCGGCGGAGGGTTTGTGGTACACGTTCACGGTGATCTCATCGCGTGACCGGCAGGTAAGGGTGTCGTTGCGTACCTCGACGGTATATATTCCCGGTGAAGTAATCTCGATTGACGCTGTCTTCGCTCCATTGCTCCACGCAAATTCATCAGCGTCACCCGTTGAAAGGGTTACAGATTCGCCTTCACAAAACGTAAGAGGCCCGGAAGCCTGAATTTCCGGGTTAGCTACCACATCAACCGCCACAGGCGTACGGGCACTTTCATAGGTATGGTCGGCATTGGAAACATAGAGCACGGTGTCCATCGTCATTGGAGGCAGGTTAAGTGATGCGCCTTCTGAAACAGGCTCACCGCCAAACAAATCGCGATACCATTTAAATTTGCTTGCTCCCGTGGCGTGCAGGGAACTGCTGCCATTTTCACAAACCTGCACTGAAGGTGCAACCGGCACGGGCGCCTTCAGGGTGTAGTTGTAAAGGCTATCGGCATAACGGGCTGAGTTAATCAATCCCGCCCGGGTGCCAGAAGCATGCAGCGCGAATGCTACGGTTAACGTTTGGCCTGCTGCAATGTCATAGGGCCCTGAACCAACGACATGGCTGACGTCGTTTCCCATTGTAGGGTTTCCCGCCTGGATTTTGGTTTCGCCACTGGATATCGCCGTAAATTTTTCTTCGTCAGTAAACCCATCGTATATCCCAAACGGATTGCCCGATAATTCGTGATCGTTATCTATTGCATAGTACTGCGGATTTCCCGTCAACAGCTGAATGCCTGTCTGAGGGAAACTTCCTGTCGTGGCCGCATATACGTATCCTAACTTTGTTTCGGGATGCCACGAAGCGCGGTCGTTGGCACCATGATCGACGATGTCCCAATCTGCAAACAGGCCGACATAAAAATTATTGATCGGCACGTTGGTCACATTTTTAACCTTATACTCTACGATCACAAAATCCTGATAGGGTTCGTTCTTCCAAACAAGGCTGCGATAATCGACGCTTAACGTGGCTTCGTTGAGTTCTGTCCTATTTCGCATTGACCCTGTTATCTCCGAATACGCACGGATACCCGGTGTTCTTTTTACCATGTATCCGCTGGGTGTAAAGTCCTGATCGAACTGGCCACCCGTACTTCTAAGATTATTGTCAATCGTTGATGCAGAGGTACCCATGATCAGGCCCATCTCGTACAGGAGATTTTGTTCGTTATACACGAATCCCGATCCGTTGCTTTGAGTCTGCGTATTACCGAAACCAACGCGTCCCCCGGCGGTAATGGAGGTAAGGATATTATTCTCATTGACATCGATAAAGGATGGAATAACCATGTTAAAAAGTTGAGAATCGCTGTATGCGCCGTCTGAAAATGTGATAAGTATTTCAACTGTTTCATCAACTGGCAGGGAGGGCAGAAGTTGGATCTCGAACGGTGTGCTTGTGTTGCGCCGGGTTTCATTCTGCGCCATCGCACCAAGATTGACGGTATTCTTTACAATCGTAACGTAAGGAGACTGGGTAGAAATTGTCGCTTTGAGTGCAGCGGATGAAGGCTGAAGAAAATTCGTAAAATCAAAATATAACCGCGCTTGTTGGCCCGGTTCAGGCACGGCGTTGTTATAGTTCACCAATAATTCGTTCGAGACGCGAAGGGCAGGGCTATACGTTGTGAGGGCCCGTAATACATCCAGGCGGCCATGGCCGAGTTTATTCAGAAACGCGGGATTACTATCGTACACGGATATATCGGCGGAAACGCGCAGCTGCTCGGCTACTTGCAGCGGAGTATATTCAGGATGTAACGTCCACACGAGTGCAGCGGCTCCCGAAACGACAGGGGTTGCCAACGAGGTGCCCGATTCAGTAATGTAGGTATCGTTATAAGCTGTGGTATAGATTCCTTCTCCCGGTGCTATTATGTCAACCGATTTTCCATAGTTTGAAAAATAGGATCGCACATCATCTGGCCCCGATGCAGCGACCGACATAACATATTCATAGGATGCCGGATAAAGCGGTGTTTCGAGGTTACTGTTTCCTGACGCCGCGATAACAAGGCACCCCATGTCAAGGGTAACATATGTTATAATGTCCTGGGCGATGGTGCTCGGATAATAGCCCCCCCAGGAGCAGTTAATGATTTTCGCACCATGTGTCGCAGCGTACAGAATGCCGCTGTACAGGTCAGAGGAATATCCCGTATTTTCGTCAGCTTGGTTGTCGGCAAAATGCTTCGTGAAAAGAAGCTTGGTTTTATATCCAACCGCAGATATGCCAATCCCGTTGTTGGTAGAGGCAGCTGCACAACCGGCGACCATAGATCCGTGGCTGAAGAGATTTCCCTTGTAGACGGAAGGATCATTATCTCCAACAAATCCTTCCGTGCCGATCAGCGCAAGATCCGCACCGGAGAAGTCCCAGCCGCGATAATTGTCGATGAATCCGTCACCATCGTTGTCGATTCCGTCAGGTTGATCGTTCGTATTGATAAACAGCTTGCCCTGCAGATCGGGATGATCCAAATCTCCTCCAGTATCGACGATCGCTATTATCATCGACTCGTCGCCCTTTGTGATGTCCCATGACTCACGTGCCTTTATCAAATCCAGGTAACCTTGCTGCACCAGCGACGGGTCATTCGGTGTGTGAAGCGGTGTGACGGAAAAAACAGGTTCTACTATTTCGAAGTAACCTGTGGCCTTCAGGTCCTTGACATAAACCTCTACGGGAAGCGATGCATCAAAATTTACAGAATAATAAAGTGAAATATCCACCGCCTGTTTACGTGGCGCTACTCTGCCATCTGCGGATGACGGTTCTTTAACGAAGGGCCGGATGGCTCTCTCATTCAGATTTAGCCCGCTTCTTCCTGCCGGCGATCTGAAAATTTCGCGGTATTGGGGTTTAAGCTTAACCCAAACGGTACCCTTGGAATAGTCGGAAGCGCCCGGTGGTGGCAGCTTATAAGTTGATCCCTGACCACAGGCCACCGACCACACCAAACAAAGCAACACAGTTCTTACTAACATGATCTTCAATTTACAAAAGGGCAAGACCCTTTTCAAGAGACAATTCTGCCAACGATTTAACACGTCGGACAAATCGCTAACAACCCCATTATTCCCGATCTCCTACTTCATCAATAAGCTATTAATTGTGCAGGGCACAATTCCGCGGCCCGCACCTACAGTTGAAGGTTGGAGCTTCTAAATCATTCCCCTGGCCTTCAATTCCAAATACTTATTGATCGTATTTACCGTGAGCTGCTGCGGCGTTGTAAGCAATGCCTGAATGCCATTCCGTAAAAGTTCTTTCACTATGACCTTCTTATCATAGCTGAATTTCTCCGCTACCGCTTTGTAGTAAATTTCCTTCAGATCTTCGGCGGGCTCAGAAAGCATGGCGTTCACTTCAGTATTCTCAAAAAATATAACCACCAATAAATGCTGTTCTGCTAATTTCTTCAAAAACGTCAATTGGCGCTGCAAGCCGTAAACAGACTCAAAGTTAGTAAATAAAAGCAGTAAACTCCGCTGCGTGATTTTCCTTCGGATGTGCGAGAAGAGTACAGAAAAATCCGTTTCCAGATAGGCCGTCTTCTGGCTGTACAGGGCCTCAAGAATCAAAGACATTTGCCTGGTTTGCTTACTGGCAGGCAATGTTGAATTTATTTTATCCTGAAAGGTAATGAGCCCCGCCTTGTCAGATTTCTTGATAGCAATGTTAGAGATCACCAGGCTGGCATTAATTGCATAGTCCAATAAACTCAAGCCATTGAAAGGCATCTCCATCACTCTTCCCTTATCGATCAGGCTATAGACCTGCTGCGAGCGTTCATCCTGGTAATGATTTACCATCAAGTGATTCTTCCGGGCCGTCGCCTTCCAGTTAATGGTTCTGATGTCGTCACCACTCACGTATTCTTTTATCATTTCAAACTCAGTATTCTGCCCAATTCTTCTTATGCGTTTAATCCCCGCATCCGTCAGCCTGTTTGAGATCGCCAGCAGTTCAAACTTTCGCATCTGAACGTAAGAAGGGTATACAGGCACCTCAGCGTCGTGAGAGAACTTAAAGCGCCTGCTCACGAAGCCCAACGGAGAAAGAACGAAAACGTTGATGGCGCCAAATGAGTACACGCCTCTCTTAACGGGTCTGAGGAAATATTTAATAGTCTGCGTAGACCCTGGTTGCATCCTCGTTGTAAATCCAAGGTCGCGGCGCTGAAACTGGTGAGGTATCTCATCAACAATATTCAAGGACACCGTAAAGGAATATAGATTTTCGAGATGTATCCCGATCTCATTTTCGTCTCCATTGGAAAGTTTTTCCGGTACCTTTCTATTGCCGCTGAGTCCTGTCCGTGTCCGGTACAAAAATATAAGATCCGTGAGGGATATAGAAAGCCATAAAATGAATATGACCTTTGCTGCGTTTGGCGCAATATCCAGCACAAAAGATAACACAAACGCCAGCGCGACCACCGCGGCGGCCAGAAAAAATCGGTTATTCAGGTATAATGAATGGAGCAATTTCATTCAACGCGGGACTTCTATTTTTCCAACGATCTGCCTGACGATTTCATCCGTAGTCACGCCTTCCATTTCCTTGTCCGGCGTGAGCATCACACGATGCCTTAACACGGGGAGGGCAACAGTTTTTATGTCCTCAGGAGTAACGAAGTCACGGCCATTAATGGCTGCGTAAGCTTTCGCGCTATTCAAAATTGCAATAGAAGCGCGGGGTGAAGCGCCCAGAAATAGCGATGCGCTGTTCCGCGTTTCGTGAATAAGCTGAGCGATGTATAATATAAGACGCTGCTCCACGTGAATCTGTTGCACTGTTTCTCGATAGGCGACGATGTCGGCACCACTTAAGACTGCATTGACTTCGTGCAAGGGTTTCACACCCTTTCGGCTATGATGCCCGCTGATTATGGAAACTTCCTCCTCCATCGTTGGGTAGTTAACGACGATTTTGAATAGGAACCTGTCGAGCTGTGCCTCGGGCAGGCGATAGGTTCCTTCATGCTCAATAGGATTTTGAGTTGCCACAACCATGTATGGGCTCTCCAAAACGTACGTTTTACCATCCACGGTAACTTGTTTCTCCTCCATTACCTCGAATAACGCTGCCTGCGTTTTGGCAGGTGCGCGGTTTATCTCATCGATCAGGACCACCTGTGAAAAGATCGGGCCGGGCTTAAACTCAAATTCCGTTTGCTTCATGTTATACACTGAACTTCCCAATACGTCGGAGGGCATCAGGTCAGGTGTGAACTGAATCCTATTGAATTTAACGGCGATAACCCGTGAGAGCAATTTGGCTGTAAGGGTCTTTGCCACGCCAGGAACTCCTTCAATCAGCACGTGGCCGTCTGCAAGCATGGCCGTAATGAGAAGTTCGATCATCTGCTGCTGTCCCACAATAACTTTACCGATCTCTTCCCTGATTAACCCGACGCGATCATTTAATGCGCTTAGGTCTACCCGGCTTTTAAAGACATTCTCTTCCATAATGGTGCTTAATTACTTGATTTATCTCTCACTTCTGTAATATTTCACGCAGCGAGAATCTCTCTATGCTATCATTCAATTTTAGCAATGTATCAGCTGAAATTTTATCGGCATTCCGTATTTCGATAATCAAATTGACAAGGTTCCGAACGTCCGACTCATCCTTGCCAGTTTTGCGCGACAGGGAAAGGATGAAGTTTTCATCTAAGGTATTCGTGTTAAGCCAATGATTTGCTCTGACGTGGTCCAATAGATAGTTAACCCTTTTCTCAGCGATATTTTTATGTTCGCCGCGCTGGTAATATAGATTTCCAATTGTGCTCAAAAATTCCAGAGTAGTATTCGGCAGCGGCTTAATTATTGGTATCATACGTTGTTTGCGTTTGGTTTCAAAGATCATAAACACACATATCGATATCACAGAAATGTAATACGCCCAACGCAATGGTTCGCTGCGCAAAATGAACCGCAATGGCGTGGTGATCTCACGCCTTCCTCTTTGATAATTTTCAGTCCAAATAACAGGCATTTTAGGAAGGTAAGAAAGCGTGGCGGCAACGAACTCATGATTCCGGCCTGACAGCAAACATATATTGCTGAACATCTTCGGCGTGCTGTTCAGAACCAGGTTACCCTTTCCCCACTTCATACGAATTGTTACGGGCTTATGCGTACCGCTCCAGGCAATAACGGTTGTACGCGTGGTGTCGAACCTCGCGAAATAGCTGGGTATATTGTCTCTGCGGTAGCGATACTCCGGAACCGTATCAAACGCATTAGCGGCAAACTTTAATACCGCGGTGTCCTTCGCTCCGAGTATGTTCCCGCCATTAAACAAAAAATCGGAAACGCTTAACTTCAGTGTATCTGCGAAATCCCCCCAGAAGTACTGTGATGCAATGAATGCCGTGCCACCCTTTGCAACATTGTCAAGCAACACATCAGCGTCTTCCTTTCCGATGTTGAATTTTTCGCAGACTATAAAAATATTGTCCGTCGGCTTCAGTGAATCCTTTAGTTCATATAATGTCTTAAATGAGTGCGCTATTGTATGGGGCAGGATACTCTTTTCTACCAGCGTATTCATCGCATATCCGCCGTAGGGGTTCTTATCATCCGGTGCAAAAGTTACGGTCCAGTTGTGCTGTTTTGGACTCGTCAATTTTAACAGTAGAAATAACCCGAATGCTATCGTAACATATAGTATGTATCTCCAGTCTTTACGCATTGGTTATTGCTTGGATTTACACACTTTTTTTCCAATCGTCGAAAATCTGTCTGACATGGGAAAACACATTCGCGCTGATGCTAAAATTGCCATACCACGCATTCTCAAAATAAAAATTCAGCTCGTTAAAACCTTTCCGGAGCTCGTTGACGCGTAACTCGCTGAGGTAATCATGGTTCGTTTTGCCCTGGTCCCACTGTATAAGACCTTTATCTGACAGTTTTTTCAAAGCAAAAAGAAAAACCAGCCTTACACCAAGGCGATAATCTTTTTGTTCCAATGCTTCCTGTATGAGCTTTTCGAAATCCATTACATGGATGTTTTCGTGCAACACGTTATGCTGGAATGTATCCGCGCCCTGCGTACTGTAAAAGACTTTGAAAGCATTGACCTTTAGAAGCATCATGATTACCGCCACCCCCACTACCAGGGCAAGCAGGTAGGTGAGTACTCTTCCCCAGCTTGTATTGACAGCGTCGTCAAATAAAGATTCAATAAGTTGCCCCATCCAGCTTATAAACCTGTCCCAAAGACTTTCAGCGATGGTAGGCGACTCCTTGTATTCCAAAGCCGGATCAGCTTTCAACCTTTCAACTGTGGCCGGGTCAAAACTGCGGACCGTTACCTGTGCGGTGTCCGGTAAGGCGATGTCGTCAGTTTCATCACCCTTTAACGCTTCAATGTAGGTCGAGTCCTGTGTCAGGATAGTTGAGTCCCTTTTCTGGGCGTGGTTAAGTGTGCTGACGAACAGGGAAAGAAAAAAAAAGTAGTAACGCATCACCCATGCAGATTAGTATTGTTCGTCCGGCGGCGCCGGCGAGGGAGCCAGTCCGAAGGTATCGATCTCAGAAAGTAGTCCCTTGGCTTCTTTTAACTCCACAAGGTTGAAATATTGAAAAGCAATGCCTATGTTGGGTAACGTGGATAAAATCATCTGCACCATATAATAAATTGTAAATAATGCCAGCATAAGAACTTCTGAAAATGACTGCGGTTCGCTGGCGCCAATGTCGGAGGTATTGTGAAGTGTGGTAACAATCATTGTGGCATACCAGGGAATAAGCGGTATGTATGATATCGTAATCATGACAAAGTACAGTACGATGATCAGGCCAAATGTACTCCACCATTTTCCCTGGACAAGTTTAAAAGACCTTGCAAGCGAGTCAAAGAAACTTCTTTTTTCCACCGCTCTGACGATGAATGTCATGGAGAGACTTATCACAGTATAAATAATGGCGAAAAAAAGAGTTATCATTCCCAACATTGTAAGGAAAGGTGATATTGCTGAAAGCATCACAACTGGTATCACCATCAATATGTACATGGTCAATACGAGAAAACCAAAGAAGCAGGTAGTTCGAAAATACATCCAGAATGTGGCGCTCACGCGTTCCCATACTTCCCTAACTTCAATGTTATTGCTTTGCCTCTCGCTATACAGGATTATGTAATTGTTAATCGTCGCGATCGACATAACACTGCTCAGCAAGACAAAGACGATCGCCAGAAGCGCCTGCAACCAGAAACTGGCTGACAAAAAGTAATCTTGTGTCGCCTGAGGATCGGCAACGCCATTTGCCACGCCTTGTGTTAAGCTTAACAAGTCGCCGAAAAATGATCCGATGATCATACTGGCCACTAGCACCGGTGGGCCAGCAATAACGAATATACTTCTGAATAGCGGCTTCCAGTTCTGACGAATGAACTCGAAGGTTGCATTCATCTTCTTGCTGAAATCCCGCCGGCGATGAAACTCAATCACCCTAAAGTTTTCCATGGCGATGTCTTAAGTTTGGATATATAACGAAATAAAAAATCATCAATCCTGCAGAAAATACAATAATAATAACCTTGATGCTCCAATGCATAAAGGCATAACGGGTAATAAAGGATTCTATGAATGCCGCCAGAATGAAGAAGGGAACCAGGCCCATTACGATCTTTAGTCCTTTAAGTGCACCCATCTTAAAAGATATAAATCGCGGATAAGTGCCAGGGAAAAGCAGGCCATTACCCATGACAAAACCCGCCGCCGCCGCAATCACGATGGAGGAAAGTTCGATCGTGCCATGCAGCATGATCACCGGAAAAGCGTGAAGCAACTGATGCTCCTTTGCAAACAATGTTACAAAGGCTCCAAGCATTATTCCATTCTGACTGAGAAAATAAGCTGTTCCAACAGAAGCAAAAACGCCGAACACAAACACCCGGAAAGAAACAAGTACATTGTTCCAGGCGATATATATAAACATATTTATCGGACCGCTGTCCGAGTAGACTCCGGTAGGATTTCCATTTCTGATATTTTCCAGCGTCATGTTCACATAATTGTCACCGAGAATGAGACGCACGAACGTATCGTCGAACCGGGCCGAAAGCCCACCGACTACAGTCATAACCATAAATATGATGAACGCATACAGCAGTGGCCTCCGTACTTCATACATCACATCCGGTACCTCTTCCCTCCAAAATGAAATGAATCTGTTTTTGTCCTCGCGTTTGTTCTTATAGATCTCAAGATGGACCTTACCGGCAAGGGCATTAAGATACTTCGCGGTGCGGCTGTCGGGATATTGGGTGCGGGCAAACGACAGATCGTCCGTAACCTGGATGAATAATTCGGCTAGTCTGTCCGGATCGGCCTCTCGCCGTCCGTTCACAACAAGCTCGAACTCTTCCCAGCGGGGTTTATTTTGCTTGATGAACACCGCCTCTTTCACCTCTCAATCAATAACAATGACCTCATCCATACTTTTGATTAGTAGCTTTCACTTTTCACTGATTTCAATCACCTTATTCCAAACTCTGAAAACATTCTTTGAGGAAATCTTTTCGATATCCTCCGGGGTATAGCCTCGTTGCAATAAGACATAGAACAAGTTCGGATAGTCAGCGACATCCTTTAATCCTACCGGCAGACTGTCACCGACGCCATCGAAGTCGGAACCTATGCCTACATGGTCTATGCCAATTAGCTTTACCACGTGATCGATATGGTCAGCAACCCTTTCCACATCAGAATAAAGGTCGCTGTGATTCTTTGCGAATTGATCAATTGTTGTCTGTGCGGCGGAATCTTTTGATGTCAGGCCTTTCGCTGTAAGTGTCTTTTCAAGTGAGTCAAGAAGTTTGCTATTGACGCGTGCAAGAGAATCAAGAAATGAAGCCCCAAAGTTTATCTGAATTACACCGCCATTTTTTCCAAGCGCTTTAATCATATCATCTGACATATTGCGTTGAAATCCCGGTGTAAATTTACGGCACGACGAATGGGACGCTATCAGCGGTGCCTTGGTGATCTTTATCACATCGTAAAACGCGCTGTCCGAAACGTGCGATATGTCTACCATTATTCCAAGCCGGTTCATCTCTCCCACTACCTTCTCGCCGAAAGGACTTAATCCCTTCCAGGTATTCAGGGTATCGTACGATGAATCACAGATCTGGTTATCTTTTCCGTGTGTCAGCGTGATATAGCTGATGCCGCGGTCGTGAAAGTAGTTGAGATTTTTAAGATCATTGTCCACCGGCGCGCCGTTCTCCATCCCCATCGGTAGCGATACCTTTCCCGCGGTGGTGTTGGCTTGGATGGCAGCCGGACTTGTAGCCAGTGCAAATTTATCGGGATGAGCCTTCACGATGCCTTCAATCAAATCGATTAATGAGTCAGCAAGGGTTTTGTCTTTTCCTGGTATATTCTGGTAGGCTGCGGGAATGTAAATGGACATAAAGGGGGCATCAAGGCCCCCTTTCCTGGCGCGTTCAAAATCAAAGTCACCCTGTCTGGTACTTACGGGTATTTCCATGAACTCCGGCTCAAGCCGAAAATTGGCCTCCTTGAGCCTGTATGGAAGATCGACGTGGGTATCGGCAAGGATGAATTTCTGAGCGAGTTCATTTGCCTGCGCTTGTAGTTTGTCATTCTCCACAGATGATTTCGATGCTTTCTCTCCCTGACACGCTGCTAAAGCGATGCAGGCCGTTATCAGGAGAGTTTGGGGAAGTTTCATTGTTAATGCTTTAATTTGAAATTTGCACAAAATTAGAAGTGGATGCAAACTGTTAGTGTTCGCACAACACAAAATGTTTTAATTGAATATTCCATCGCCAGTATTGGAGATAGAATATTGGCATACTTCATCGACAGGTTTATTCTTGTTCTGTACTCTATTGCTATCGCGGCGATTCTCTTCCAGCTCGATGCTGAAGAATGGTATGCGTGGGTGATCTTGCTGGGTGTTCCCTGGCTGTTTTATAATCTGGTGTTTGAAATATTAATGAATGGGCAAGGCCCTGGCAAATGGGTAATGAAGATTCAGGTAATTAAGCTCACTGGCACAACGCCTACAGTTGGCAATTATCTTCTTCGATGGATTTTCTCCTTCGTTGACTTTTACATTCTTTCTGGGGCGATCGCGTTCGTCTGCATTGCATTAGGTGGAAAAGGCCAACGTCTGGGTGATATTGTAGCCGGCACTGCCGTAGTAAAACTGCTCCGTCAGGAGGAGGTTTCGGCCAAACATATTTTTGTCACTGCCGGGGAACGTCATGAAGCAACATTCCCCCAGGCATTGCAGTTAACGCAAAAGGATATCGAGCTCATCCAACGGGCGCTGGAAGTTAACCGCGATCAGCATATGACGCAGCCGGTGCTTATGATCTCCCAAAAGGTAAAAGATACGTTAGATATAAAGACTGAGCTTGCCGATGTTGAATTTCTAACTACGATTTTAAAGGACTATAGCGTGTTAACGGCCGGCCACTCGTGAATGAACTACCGGAGTACACGCGGTCTCACCTGGCTCTTCGAAACGGGCAGGACAAGCCCGAGATATGGGTCGCGCTGGACGGTCTCATATACGATGTTACCAGGTCAAGGCTATGGCGGGCGGGCAAACATTATGAGCATTGGGCAGGCCAGGACCTTACCGACGAGCTAAAGGATGCACCGCATAATGCCAATGTATTTGATAAGTTCAAGGTCATTGGAAAACTGAAGACCGGAGAGTAAACAAACTATGGAGAAGTTTTGAAGGGATTTTTTTGCGTAATTTTAATCTTTTGCTTGCAGGGAAGTAAGGTCGTTAATAATGTTCGCATCTAACTCATGATCATAATTGCAGACAGCGGTGGATCCAAAATAGACTGGAGACTGATTGAAACAAACGGTGCGATCGCGCAAACAAGCGCACCCGGATTCAATCCCTACTACCAACCCATTGAAGACCTTAGGAAAAATGTTCAGGAGCTTCTCCTTCCGAAGGTTAATGAACGCGTCAATAAAATATTCTTCTACGGCGCCGGCGCCTCTTCTGTCAAGAACCAACTTACGATAAAGAGCGCCTTGATGGAATTTTTTCCGGAAGCGCAAATCGAGATCGGATGGGATCTGTTAGCAGCAGCGCGTGCGTTGTGTGGGACGGAGCCAGGGATAGCCTGCATCATGGGCACGGGTTCGAATTCGTGTCTTTATGATGGAAATAAGATCATTGGAAATGTTGCTAACCTGGGATGGATCCTGGCGGATGAAGGCGCAGGAACTTATATCGGCCGAAAGTTCCTTGTGGACTACTTGCGGCAGGTCATGCCTGAAGACCTGCTATCTCAGTTTAAGGAGCGCTTTCCATTGACCCGTGAAGAGTTCCTGGAGAAAGTGTACCAGCAGGAACGACCAAACGCTTTCCTTGCGAGTTTCACAAAGTTTATTTTCCATCATTTACGCGAGCCATATTGTTATAGACTTGTCTACGATAGCTTTTCGGATTTCTACGAGAATAATGTCATGCGGTATGACAATTACAGAAACCTCAAAGTGCATTTTACGGGTTCGGTTGCATTTTATTTTAGCGATATCCTGAGACAGGTGGCGGCAGATAAGGGCATAACAGTGAAGAACATTCTCGAAGCACCTATTGCCGGTCTGGCGCTATATCATCAAAAGGACCTCAATTGAGCAATATAGCCGGCCTGATGGCGTGCCCCGCGATTTCTTGAGCTCGTTAGATCACTGATTCAAAGGAGGCTCAGCTGAACATCAAATACCACCGAATCAGCAGGCACAAGGTATTCCCGATTAGACTGCAGTTCTTTACACAGGACACGTGTGCGGCGCAACCTGCCCTTTTTGAAATACCTTCCCTGCAACTTGAAGATGCTCCCTTCGGGCACCTGTGAGAGCGTAATCTGATGGGGATTTCTATCAAACTTCCTGAATGCCTCCGTAAGGGTTGAATCCGCAAAGGAGCTTGCCTTGGGATTGATCATATGCCGGCGGAGGTCATGTAAGATTTCCGGCGGAAAAATGCTTTCCCAGAGTAATGGAAGCATAAGATCAGTGAAGGTAGTCTTCCATTTTTCTCCATGAGGATCCTCTCGCGAGCCGAATTTAAGGTACACATGCAAGTGTGCAACCTCGTGAATATACGTCACAAGGAAAAGGTAGGTATTCAGATCATTGTTTAGCGTGATCCTGGGATGACTTCTGGTTCTTCGACTCGTGAAGTCACCGACCTTTGTTTGTCTGCTTCTGGTAACCTTTAGCTCGAAGGGACTGGCGCTCCAAAGCTTGACGCAATAGTCCAGCGCGGGAAGTGGAACATGAGATTGTAATATGTCTAAAACATGCTCAACAGTCATAGGAAAAAAAAAGGCTTTAGAGATCTAAAGCCTTCCGTGCAATCTCGTTAGATTGAATTACAGCGCAGTCGAATCTGCAGCCATCGTGGTGTCGACAGGAACAGTAGCTGAATCATATACCTCTTCAGTAGATGTTGCAGCTGAATCTACAGTAGTTTCAGCAGTCTCAGCCTTTTTGCCACAAGCAACGAAGGCGAAAGCGAAACCAGTTACAGCTAATACGGCGATCAATTTTTTCATAGTTACAGGTTTTAAAAAATCCACCGCAAATATAGCAGTAATCTGCAAGTGAACCGCAAAGGCCTACTGAAATTTATTTTTTTCGAAATATCAAACGTAGCGGAACGCCCTCAAAATCGAGGTTTTCGCGTAATTTATTCTCGAGGAAGCGCTCATATGACGGTTGAATGTACTGTGGGAGGTTGCAGAAGAAAACAAACGATGGAAATCTTGCGGTTACCTGCGTTATATACTTAATATTTATATGCTTACCCTTGATCGACGGCGGTGGCTGGCGCTGTATCTCCGGAAGCAGGAAATCATTCAGCTTCGAGGTGGAAACTTTCTTGGTTTTGTTCTCAAATACTTGCACAGCCTTCTCCATAACCTGAAAAATCCGCTGTTTATTCAGCACTGACGTGAAGATGATGGGCAAAAAGTCAATGGGCGAAAGCGTTTCCATTATCTCCTTTTTGAATTTTTCGGACGTTTTATTGTCTTTCTCAATTAGGTCCCACTTGTTCACCATGATCACAATCCCCTTCCCCTGCCTGTTGGCAAGGTTAACGAGATTAACGTCTTGTGATTCTATCCCGCGAACTGCGTCGATTACGATAATGCAAACGTCACTTTCTTCCAACGCACGCAATGCACGCAATACAGAATAGAATTCAATATCTTCTTTAACCTTTGATTTCTTCCTTACACCTGCCGTATCAATAAGGATAAAATCCTTGTTGTACAAGGTGTAACGCGAGTGAATAGCGTCGCGCGTGGTGCCCGCCTCATCGGTAACAATCGTTCTCTCGGTGCCGAGCAGTGCGTTCAGCAATGATGACTTGCCGACATTGGGGCGTCCAAGTATGGCGATCTTCGGTATACCGGCATCCGGGTCCTCAACGCCTTCATGGGGAAACACCTTTATAAGCTCGTCCAGCAACTCGCCGGTACCGCCACCGTTTTCGGATGATATGGGATACACTTCGCCGAGGCTCAGCGCATAGAACTCGCCAGTCAGCATGCCTTTATCAGGGGTATCAGACTTATTGGCCGCGACGAAAATTGGCTTTTTGCTTGTACGCAGCACATTGGCAAACTCCTTGTCAAAACCAGTGAGGCCGTCTCGTGTATCAACCATGAAGATCACAGCGGCCGACTCCTCAATAGCCATCTTTACCTGCTTGCGTATCTGGGACTCGAACTTATCCTCTGATCCTGTTACGTAACCGCCTGTGTCGATTACCGTGAAATACTTTCCGCACCATTCCGCGTAGCCGTAATGGCGGTCACGTGTGACACCCGGCATATTGTCCATTATGGCTTCCCGCTTCTCCGTAAGACGATTAAATAATGTTGACTTGCCCACATTCGGTCTTCCAACTATTGCAACGATGTTTGCCATTTCGCAAAAATAGTCAAATGCCAGCGAAAGTGGCACTGGCGCAAGTTTTCAAACCTGCTACATTGCAGAACTGCAGCGCAAAATCAGCACTATTCTCCGGTATTTCTGGAACGATGAAAATATTCTCTAATACCAGGAATCCAGGAGGATGATACCAGACATCCGATGTTTGATGCCTACACCACTACTATTGAAAACATTCTGAAGGTCTTCCAC
>JANNPM010000031.1:0-4672 GCA_031400145.1 Chryseolinea sp.
GACGCTTCCGGACCGATGTTGCCCAACCCCAATACCGCGGTGCCATTGGAGATAACGGCTACAAGATTCCCTTTCGCAGTGTATTTGTAGACATCTTCTTTATTGGCCGCAATTTCCTTACATGGTTCGGCAACACCAGGAGAGTAGGCCAGCGCAAGGTCAAGTTGTGAGCTAAGGACTTTTGTGGGAACAACTTCAATTTTCCCAGGTTGTCCCTGCATGTGATAATTCAGCGCATCCTGCTTTCTTATTTTGATCGACATAGGGATCTTCGTTACCGGAAGGTAAAGATATGTAAAGTTAGTTATGAGTCACGAGTTAGTCATGAGTCATGAGTCGCTGGCCTGTGGGGAACTTTGAAGACTTTCTTCGTGCGACGTTTCGGGAAAATTATTTTTCACCTTGCGGCCTCTGCGGGAACTCCTCTGCGCGCTCTGCGGGAAATGCATTCCACGCAAAGCCGCCAAGACGGGCAAAGATTCAGGATTTAAATTGCAAGGACGCAAAAACGAACTTGCAGCTTCTGCTAGATGCCGATGATCAGCTTTTGTCCTGGTTGGAGTTTGCTTGTGCTCAATTTATTCAGGCTCTTGATCTTTTCGATCGTCAGTCCTTCGAACTTCTGCGATATATCCCAGAGCGTGTCGCCTGGTTGAACGATATAGGTTTTGGAGCCTTGAACAGAAACTGTCTTTAAACTTTTCTTAGGCTTGCTTACCAAGGGAGCATTCACCCGGGTGTTGGCCTTAAGGAAAATATTAAGTCGCTGTCCTACATGGATCGTGTTCGTCCTGAGATTATTCCACTTCTTTAAATCGGTAACCTTTACCCCGTGACGTATCGCAATTGAACCGAGTACATCGCCATTTCGAACGCGGTATATTATACGGTCACGTCCGTAAGTTGTTCCGGCAGTAGTTTTAGCAAGTACTTCCAGTTCTTTCTTTCCGGTGCGGGCCGCCGAATCGAGTATTGTGTAACGATTGGCCATTAGCCTCATTTTTGCGTCCTCCGGAACATAAAAGATATAGGTCTTGCCGGTTTCCGGGATAGCATTGCGTTGTATCGAGGGATTAAGTCTTTGCAGGTCCTCTACACATGATCCCGTCATGTTTGCAAAGGTTTCAAAATTCAGAAACCGGGAGATCTGCACGGTGTCATATTTCGGAAGCAATTCTTCTCCTTCATCAAAAAAGTTGTGTTCATCCAAATAGTTCATCGCATATGTGATTGCGACAAACTGCGGTACATACGAGCGTGTCTCTCTAGGGAGATAGGCATAGATATCCCAGAAAGTGCGCTTTCCATAGGAAGCGTTCCCTTCAGGCTTTCTATATCCTGACTTTCTTATTGCACGTTTTACATTTCCGGGGCCGGTGTTGTAGGCAGCGAGTGCAAGCTCCCAGTCATGGAACATATTGTACAGGTCGCGCAAGTATCTGCACGCCGCATCCGTTGACCGTTCCGGATCCATGCGATCGTCTATAAACCAGCTATTATTCAGACCGTAATACTTACCAGTGGCCGGCATAAACTGCCACAGACCCACGGCACGAACCCGAGACATCGCACGGGGGTTTAATCCCGACTCGATAATAGAAAGGTATTTAAGTTCATCAGGCAGGCCATACTTTGCCAGATACTTTTCGAAGATCGGAAAGTATAAATTCTTGCGACGCATCATCATTCTCGTGTATTCTCTGTCTTTAACAGTGAAATAGTTGATGAACGCATGGATACGTTCATTATACGTCAACGGCATCTTTCGTTCAAGACAGGCAAGCCTGTCTTCAATTAGCGCGGGGTGATCATCACCAGGTATATATTCCAGCTCGCTCGGCAAAACGAAATACACAAAGTCTGCTGTATCGCTTTTATAAAGCAAGTCTTCTTCAGCGCTTGCCACCTCCAATGAGTCAATAACGACTGAGTCCGGTTGGATCTGGCTGAATGCCGGGAAGAATGATATCGTGCATAGTATGAACGCAAATAATGCAACCGATCGTTTCACTATAGATACATGATTCGTTTGTAATGAGCGGTCCGAACCTCTTGTAATCAAACTTGGCGAAAATAAAAGCGATTCTTGCATCATGGTGTTAAGAGTGAATCCGAAAAATGCAAAAGCTTTGACTCCTCAAAATCGTCGGCGATTACCTGAAGTCCAATCGGCAGACCCTGCTTATCATGGCCACATGGAATGGCGATTGCCGGAACACCGGCAACATTAGCCTGTACGGAAAAAAGGTCCGCCAGGTACATTTCAAGTGGATTATCTGTATGCTCTCCGAGCTTAAATGCGGTAGTTGGGGTTATGGGCATAATGATAAAATCATACTTGCCGAATAAGGCCTTCGTTTTCTCGCGAATGATGCGACGTACTTTTTGAGCCTTTGTATAATAAGCATCGTAATAGCTTGCGCTGAGAACAAAGGTTCCCAGTAATATCCGCCGTTGCACCTCTTTGCCAAAACCTTCAGAGCGGCTCTTTTTATACAGCGACTCCATATCCGTAACGTTGTTACTTCGGTAACCATACCGGACCCCGTCATAGCGGGAGAGGTTGGAGCTCGCCTCAGCAGTTGCAAGGATGTAGTATGTTGGAAGAACATATTCATTCAATGGGAAATCAATTTTTTCGACAGTGTGCCCTGCGGCCTTGATCTTTTCTATTTTATCGCGAATGCTGTCGCGTATCTCCTGTTGGAGACCTTCGGACTCATCTATCTCACTTACGTACGCCACCTTATAGACCTTTCCGTTTGATTGTGCCAGTTCCTTTGAATACGAGGGGACAGGCCTCTGAGATACGGTACTATCAATATCATCACTACCGGCGATTACTTCCAGCACAAGCGCAATGTCCTCTACCGATTTTCCGAATATACCAATACAATCAAAAGACGAGCCATAAGCAATCAGACCGTAACGGGAAATGCGGGAATAGGTAGGTTTCAATCCTAGAAGGCCACAAAAGGCCGCAGGTTGGCGAACGGACCCCCCTGTATCAGATCCTAACGAAATGTGACACATACCTGCCTGGACCGCAACCGCAGAACCGCCGGATGAACCACCAGGTACGCGGGTGTGGTCAGCGTCGTTGAGAACCGGGCCAAAGGCAGAACTTTCATTGGAAGAACCCATTGCGAACTCATCGCAATTTTGCCGGCCTATAACGATGGCGTCCTCGTCGAGGAGCCGTTGTACGGCGGTGCCGGTAAATTGTGAGATGAATCCGTTTAACACGCGGCTGCCTGCCTGTAGGGGATGGTCTTTAAAGGCGAGTACGTCTTTGAGACCCACAACAAGGCCTGCAAGTTTGCCAGCTTTTCCTTCTTTGATTTTCTTATCGATTTCGCCCGCTCTCGCGAGCGCTTCATCCTCGTACACACTCAAAAAGGCATTGAGATGTGCTTTTGCCTTGATATTCCCGAGATGGTAATGTACGAGATCATGGCAAGAGAGTGTACCGTGCTGCAGATCGTTCCGAATTTCCCGAAATGTAGCGTACGTTTTCAACACTTATTTTATGTCTTCGATCTTAGCGGCGTTGCTAGCATCTTCCACTTCCTTTTTCACGTCTTTTACTGAGTCCTTAAACTCACGAACGCCCTTGCCTAATCCTTTCATAAACTCCGGGATTTTCTTTGCGCCAAAAAATACCAGAACAAATAGCCCGATGAGCAGAATTTCCTGGAAACCAACCCCGCTTAAAAACAAAAATGTAGCTTTCATGGCATTAAATTTATAACCGTAAAGACAAAAATAGGGTAAAAAAGTATAGGATCAAATGGATTAAGGTGGCGTACTTGGAGCGGGGATTGCCGGGACAAATAAGATTTCCGTGGTGAAAAGCATCAAAATTGTGCGGATACAAATTGTCTACATGCTTTTAAGCCAGCCCTGAGGGTCCAGCGCGGTAGTATTCTTAAAGATTTGAAACCGCAGCTCCGACACACCTTCGAGGTTTGAAAAAACCTTTCCGATTTCCTGGTTTGTAGTCACTTTTTGTCCGCTTCTGACAAACACTTCCTTGAGGCCCGCATATACTGTGAGGTAGTCGCCGTGCTTTATGATCACTGTACTCCCCAACCCCTGAATGAAGGCGACCCTGCGGACTTCTCCGGCAAAAATGCTTTTCACATTTTCATTTTCCTGCGTCTGAATATTCACACCATTGTTTTGTTGGACGATGCCTTTCAACACCGGATGGTTCTGCCTCCCGAACTTCTGCGAAACAAACCCTGAGGATACTGGCCACATAAATTTGTTCTTATTCTCCTCAAAAGAATTGGACAGAGTGATCGCCTCACCTTTGTTTGCCCTCAAGGCACGGTCCATTTCTTCCTTGATGAGATCTTCGATGAGCTTATCAAGACGGGCGACAGCCTTTTTAGTATTATCTAAATCCCTTCTCAGCTTCTTCTCTTCTTTCTCCAACACTTTTACCAGGGAATTTTGCTTTTGCTTCATTCCTGTCAGATTCTCGGATGCGGCTAACTGCTCGTTCAGCAGCTTATTTTTTTCCTCCCTTATTACACGGATTTGTGTCACCTGGCCCGACAGTTCTTTCTGAACCTTGGAAATCTGTTGGGCCTGCAGTACCCGTGTCTCCGAATACTGCTTCATATAGCGCAGTCGCATGATGAGTTGATCAAAATGGTCGGTGAGC
>JANNPM010000086.1:0-2721 GCA_031400145.1 Chryseolinea sp.
ATCATCGTTCTGTCCGCCGCCAAGCAGGAGCAGGACATCCTGGCCGGCTACTCCCACGGTGCCGACGACTACGTCGGCAGCGTGTTCAGTTGTCCCGCCATCCAGACCGGCCCTATACGCTGGATTATATCTACGGGATTACTGCTGATTTTATTGAAATTCATGGCGATCGGACCGTGGGGGATGATAAGGCCATGATCGGCGGATTCGGGAGCATTGACGGGCAAACATTTATGATGATTGGTCAGCAAAAGGGCCGCAATACAAAACAACGGCAGCTTAGAAATTTCGGCATGGCAAACCCGGAAGGGTATCGAAAGGCTCTACGCCTGATGAAGATAGCGGAGAAGTTCAATAAGCCCATCATCACATTCATAGATACTCCCGGGGCTTTTCCCGGCCTGGAGGCAGAGGAACGTGGACAAGGCGAGGCAATAGCCCACAATCTAAAAGAAATGTTTGTACTTAAAGTGCCCGTCATCTGTATCATAATAGGAGAGGGTGCGTCCGGCGGCGCATTGGGCATTGCTATTGGAGACCGGGTTTTAATGCTCGAGAATACGTGGTATTCGGTGATTAGTCCTGAATCGTGTTCTTCCATTTTATGGAGGAGCTGGGATTATAAAGAACAGGCAGCGGAAGTGCTAAAGCTAACGGCGAAGGATATGCTTTCCAACAAGCTTATTGACGGGATCATCAAAGAACCATTGGGAGGGGCCCATGTAGACGTTAAGTGGATGGTAAGTGAAGTCAAAAACATTATACTCCAACATACTGCAGCCCTCCAAAAAATTAAGCCAGACAAACGAATCGAGCAGCGCATTGAAAAATTTTGCGCAATGGGCGTTGTGAAAGAATAATACAAACAGCGGCAGTTCGAAGCGACGTGCAATTGGTCCAACCACGATCACAGATTTCAACTAATCCTTATGAGCATGAACCTTCATGTAATTGATACCGGCTTTTTCAAACTGGACGGAGGTGCAATGTTCGGTGTGGTTCCGAAGGCGATTTGGCAAAGAACGAATCCATGCGATACCAATAACCTCTGCAACTGGGCTATGCGTTGCCTTCTCATCGAAGATGGCGACAAACTGATTCTCATCGATAACGGGATCGGAGAAAAGCAGGACGTAAAATTCCTCAGCCACTACCAATTGAACGGAGATGATTCCCTGGCCGGATCGCTCCATAAATTGCATATCAGCGAGTCGGATATCACAGACGTTTTTATGACACACCTGCATTTTGACCATTGTGGCGGGGGGGTAACGCTTAAATCCGGGAAGGCAGCGCTTACTTTTGAAAACGCGCGATACTGGTCCAACGCGGACCACTGGAAATGGGCAACGGAACCTAACCCACGGGAGAAGGCTAGCTTTCTGAAAGAAAACATCCTGCCCATTCAGCAAAGTGGTCACTTAAATTTTATTGAATCCGGAAGTTCACCTTTTGAGGATACCGAAATTCGTTATGCTTCCGGACATACCGATAAGATGATGATCCCATGCATCGCCTACAAGGGGGAAACAGTTTGCTTTATGGCCGACTTGCTGCCCTCCACAGGTCATATCCCGCTGCCGTATGTCATGGGATATGATACCCGGCCATTGTTGACAATGGCAGAGAAGGAGGCTTTTCTTAATAAAGCTGCCGATCAGAAATTCATTCTGTTTCTGGAACATGATCCGGTGAGCGAATGCTGCACGGTAAAACACACTGAGAAGGGGGTGAGACTTGATCGCACTTTTGCATTGAAAGACATTTGAGATGAACAGCGGTATCGGGCTGGTACTTTCAGGCGGGGGGGCAAGGGGCATCGCTCACCTTGGAGTCCTCAAAGCGCTTGACGAATGGGGCATCAGATTTCAACATCTCTCAGGCACCAGCGTAGGTGCAATTATTGGCGCCTTGTATGCAAATGGTATGCGTCCCGATGAAATACTTGAAGTTATTGCCCGGACCCGTATTATGCGATGCATGCGTCCAGCCTGGACGTTGCGCGGTCTGCTGCGCCTGGACACAGTTCACGTTCTGCTTGAGAAGCATATTCCGCACAATAGCTTCTCTGGATTAAAAATGAAGTTCACCGTTGCTGCCACCGATCTTCAAGCGGGCCGGACGACTTACTTCTCTGCTGGGGAGCTTATCCCCGCACTGTTGGCGTCAAGCTGCGTGCCCGGGATGTTTAATCCTGTTGAATTGAATGGAACGACCTACGTTGACGGGGGAATCATGGATAACCTCCCGGCGACGCCAGTACGACAGCAGTGTGCCTTAGTTGTCGGCGTTCATTGTAATCCGGTTATCCCGGTAAGCCGTGCGACAACTTTCAGGAGCGTCATTGAACGAACGTTGTTGCTGGCCATCAATGGAAACACCCTCAACAGCAAGGCACTTTGCGATGTGCTTATTGAACCGCCAGGGCTTGGCAACATCAGCACATTCGAATTAGCCCGCGCGAAGGAGTTGGCAGATATCGGATATAAATTTACCCGCATGAATTTTAAACCTGAGGACTTTAACTTCTAATGAAGAGAAACGATGAAACATAATATATTAAAATACGCTACGCTATTAGAATGGAATGATTTTGGATGGGATCACTGCAAACTATTAAAACCAAGATATGAAAAAGACAAAACTAGTAATGATGGCGTGTTTATTGCTGACCAGCACTTCGGTGGTAATCGCGCAAGTTCAAGTCGCGGTGGGTATTAA
>JANNPM010000110.1:0-2482 GCA_031400145.1 Chryseolinea sp.
CACTTACGATAACGCCGGAAACCGCCTGACGAAGAACAAAGGAACCTTCACCGAGCAGTACGCCTACGACGACGCCAACAAACTCCTGACCGCGACGACCGCCGTTCGTCAAAGAAAGCGTTACAACTACGACGGGAACGGGAATGTCAGCCAAGTCGTCAACGAATTGTTCGACGATTCCTACTCCGTTTGGAATCCGACCGCAACGACGAACGTGGCATGGGACGCCGAAAGCCGCTTGACTGGAATCACGTATCCAAGCAGTGCCAATTCGTTTGTCTACAACGGCATCGGTCAGCGCACTAGCAAGACGGATAGTGGAGGAAGTAAATCATTCACCTTCAGCGACGATGCCATTGATAGCCCGGTCGTAACGGCAGGAACGGCAACGTTCGAGTACGGGCTTGGCCTGATTAGCGAAGTTCAGGGCGGCACGGCAAAAGTCTTCCACGCCGACTCGCTCGGAACCAGCCGAGTACGAACGGATAGTACACAGGCAACAACGGACACGCTGGAAACCGACGCCTTCGGCCTTTCCGTCAGTTTATCGGGGACGGGAACCGCGTTCGGATTCGCGGGGGATTGGGGCTATCAGTCGGATGGTGATAGTGGACTGATGCTACTCGGTCATCGCTATTACGACCCCTCAACTGGTCGGTTTCTTTCCCGTGACCCGATTCGCGATGGATACAATTGGTACATCTACTGCGATAATAATCCAGTGAACTGGGTTGATCCAAACGGACTTAAGCCTCCCCGAAACCATGTAGGATCTGCTTTAGGGCATTATATTGGCGGTGGCCATGTTCCAGGTGAAGATGGATCGGATTTGTGGATTGGCATTTGGGAGTTGCCAACGCCCACGGTTCAGTTGCCCACTATCACTGTTCCAGGCCAGAACGGTATTTACCAAATCGATATACCTCATGGGATAAAAGTAAATTTTCATGATGCTCTAATCGGCAACGCTGAAGGACACTTCGTGGGGACTGTTACGGTCGTGGATGGTAACATAGTTTCAACCGACGGAAAAGTTTACATATATCCTGACCCGTATGACTTTAACGTGCGACCTTGGAAAAAAGGAGACATCATGCGTAATATATTCACCATAGGGCTCGCTTCTGTTGCTGAGACAGCAGCATTCGTTGGTGATTCACATACTCAGCCATTTGATATATACGTTGGTGGATATATTCCTATTCATAAACGTTAAATATGTCATGTCGAATATGCCCGTTCTGAAACAGAGCGGGCATACATGATTTATTAAGTTGATTAATCTCATTAAGGTAGCTTTACATCGCTATGAAGAACTTGATAGTCTTTACAATCATTTATCTCTTTCTATCTTTAATAGGGTTATATAAAGCCAATTTGGCATTTCAGAAAGGAAGCGGGAAATTCGCTGTTGTTTTGAGAGATGGAATTATTGCAACAGGATTTTCGATTATCTTGGGAGCTTCTGCTGGTGCATTCGTTAGATGGAATGGCGCAGATGGTTTCATAGTATTTGCAATTCCAATTGTTGTTCCTTTTATGTTTTTTATCATATTAATGCTTTCTCAACTGATCTTTCTTGCTGTTGACACATTGAGTAAGACTAATAAGATAATAAGATACCCTCGTAGAGAAAAATTAATATTATGCCTTGTCGGTCTTTTTCTGTTCTCAGGAATTATCGCTTATATTATTGATTAGAGTGTTTTATGTAACTGTACTGAATAGGCTTGCTTTGCAGGTCGATTTATTGGATCGAAGTTAAGAATGATTAAAATGAAGTAGTAGCATGAAGAGCAAAAAATAGATGGCAAGTAAATATCAACTGCACTATATCGACTTTAGATCATCTGTAGGTGGTTTTTTAACTATGGATATGGTTCGACGTGGTAAGTATATCTACAATATCAGCTTCAATGAGAAGCACTATAAGCAAATGATATACATTTTGGACAAGAAGGACTTTTCATCCGATATAGACAATAGAATGATTCGTCTCTTTATTCCGAATATTGATAATAAAGGAGAGTACTTCGTCGATCAATATGGGCGTGTTTTACATAATAAGGAAATGTATAGTGTCTCTCCGTTCAATTTTTTATTGTTGAATGATTATTTGGATTACCTTAAACTTATTAATGGTATACGTGAAGGCATACCTTTCATTGACCCAAAAACTGTACCACGTAAGATGTTTTGACCAACTGTACGGACGACGCTTGCTACGAGGATGATTTTTAGTAGCGGTGACGCTTGCGGCAGTCCTGTCATTGATGGCTAATGACAGAATGTCAAAAGGGCTATTTTGTCGAAAATCGACATTGAAGCAAGCGTCGTCCGTACAGTTATTTTGACCTATAACATACCTGTTGGTCATACTTTACAATTTGGAAATTGGTTTGCAAAAAAATGAATAGTGACTCTACCTAACTTACTGATGTTACGCAGTCAGAGTATGGTAGTCGCGTTCGGACAGACTGCC
>JANNPM010000116.1:0-1601 GCA_031400145.1 Chryseolinea sp.
GAGTTGCTGGGCGTGCTGCACGCCCAGCGCGCGGTACGCGAATAGTCTGCAGAACGGGTCGGGTATTTGATCCTGTAATTGATGGAAATTCAGAAAACTTCCGTTTGGTGGGCATGGACCATTTTAACGCCATGTTCGAAGATGGCAGGACTAAAAGCTGGTGGCGTCAGGCGACGGGAGAGGCAGTAGCCGGCCCGTTGAAAGGTGAGAGGCTCCCCGAAATTGAATCGACACAACTGACGCTGAAAAAATGGTTTGAGCTTTACCCTGATGGACTAGTTATGCAGACAGATGAAGCTTCAAAGAAATTTTATGATTCAACCGGAAGGTTTGAAAAAGGCAAAAGCAGCTCAAATCTTACAAGGACCGATACCCTTGCATGGAAAGCCAAATCTTGGATCGTCGGTATCAATTTAAATGGTGAAAGCAAAGCGTACGATTGGCTTACGCTTAAGGAGCGGAGAGTCATCAATGATGTAATAGGGGACGTGCCTATAGTCATCGCCCTTGCCGCTGATGATCAAAGCTTCATGGCATTTCAGCGGCCTGCAGCGAGCGACACATTTGCCATTCGCAACGATACGCTTTTATTGGATAATCGATCCTTCACTTTTGCAGGTCGTGATCTCTCGACATTATCCGGCCAGTTGCCAGTTGTTAAGGCATACCAGGAATTCTGGCATAGCTGGCGAACTTTTCATCCCGAGACGCTACAGTACGAATAAGAAATAATTGCATGCCCTTTACCGCAGCCCATCCGGCGATCGTCCTTCCATTTCTTAAAGTCAGATACCTCTCCGCGACAGCGCTAGTCATCGGAAGTACAGCACCTGACTTCGAATACTTTTTCAAAATGGCAGTGAATAGCAGGCATAGCCACGAGGTGGGTGGCCTCTTATATTTCGATCTTCCCGTAACGTTCCTGCTCGGCTGGCTATTTCATTTTATCGTAAAGAAAAACTTGATCGGGAATTTGCCGGTGTTCCTTCAGCGCAGGCTCCAGGATCTGCTGCACGTGAAGACTTCAACAATACTTTTTGAGCGCGGGATTGTTTATGCATATTCGGCAGTAATGGGTGCTGCCTCGCACATTTTTTGGGACGGTTTCACGCACAATAATACCTATTTTACAAACACGATGTCCGTCTATCGAGGAACGTTTATACCATACGGTGGTGTGCGATATCCGCTGTTCTATGCCCTTCAATATATAAGTACCATTGTCGGATTAATTGTCGTCACCGTATACCTTATCGCGCTAAAGCCTTCCAAAAATGCAACTTTAAGAAAGCCCAAGTTATCATACTGGATAATGTTGATCATTATCACGACGTGTGCAGTTTGGCTTCGCTTTACCGTACAACAATACGATCTCGAGATCGGGAACTTTATAGTCACAGCTATCAGCGGATCTTGCCTGGCAGCTGTTATCTGCGGTCTCATTAATTTTGGAAATCCACCTGTTCAATTACCGGGCGAACATGGCTAAAAAGAATACACAATGGGCGCAGGTTGGCAAGCGCGAAATAGAGCTATCTAATCTGGACAAAATCCTGTTCCCGGAAGATGGCTTTGTTAAAGCGCAGGTAATTGCTTATTAC
>JANNPM010000128.1:0-2541 GCA_031400145.1 Chryseolinea sp.
ATAATAACAACTATGAATTTAGTTATTCTTAACTAAGAAGGACCAAAAAGTGGTCCAAGAATGGGGAGTACTAAACTCTAACGGAAGAATTCGAAGAGTACGCTACTTCAGTAGCTCCAATTTGGTTATTCCCTTGTGGATTATCGTATTGAACCGTTCCACGAATTCTATCGAATGCCATGTTAGAATTGTTTGGTGCTTCTTCTACCTATTTGTAAGCGACTCCGGCAAGTTTGACGCCGCGACCATATCCCGAAATTGGTTTATCCTTTTCTTTATCCCAACCTTTTGTTATCAGAACAATCCCTGCACCCATCTTTGCGGCATCCTTCTTCATGTCCTTCATGGCGTTCTCCCCACCTTGGACCGACATCACGCCACCAACTCCTGACTTACCTTCCACGTCTCCAACTTTGGATAGTCCGAGAACATCCTTGGCGTCAAAGGTGATAATGACCTTTTCCCAATCATCCTTGCTTGTTATTGTGGGAATATTCTTAATGGCGTTGCATACCTCGACACGACCACTTTCGTAAAGTATCCTTTCCACCTTACCCTTGTTCAGCGATGTGATGGCATTTTCTTTGGCATACTTAAATTTAACAAGCTCATCAGTACTCTCAACTACCTGTACATTCAAGGTGTCATGAGAGAGAGTCACAATTTTGTCTTGGGCTACTGAGCCTAAGGCTACACATGTTAGCGAAAATAAAATGAAAACATAACTATTTGACATCTTTCTGATTTATCGTTTCTCAATAGCGTTTTCACCTCTCATAATCTTATCAAACTTAGTCCAGCCTACCTTCTTTCCCTTACGCCCCAAATTAGGCAACCAAACGATGGTTCCTTTTGAAATCGAAGTTCGCCGAACTTCTTTATGCCGGTTAAAAATAAAAGGCTAAAAAAATAGCCAGCCTCGATACAACAATCTCACTGCCAACAGAATTACAGCTACAATTTATTAATCTTTTTAAGATTTTCAACATCCCATTCAGTCGCTTTGGCGGTCACGGAAGGTATTTAACTCCATGAGATACCTTAGTAACATCGACTAGCGTTTTAAAATTACCAAACACGATTGGGATACCCTCCTATTGGATGAACCCAATCCAGAACTGTTAATATTTGACGCAGAGATTAAAGCCCAAGAACAAATAGCTCTGTTCCTTAGAAAACGATGCGACCTTACGCAGTTGTTTCAGCTCTATCCAACCTACACAGCAAGCAGAACCTACTTCACAGGCGATACGGTTTGGTATTCCGCTTCGGGTGATAGTTATTTGTACGCACCATTTTCTGCAACTACAAGCAATCCTTCAATGAACTCATGGTACTTGGTTGAAGCAAGAGAATCTTTGATTGTGGATTGGATGACAACAATAAGCTTGTACAAACTTCATCAAAGAGTTTCACCTGATATTGTCCCCACACATAGACAATCAAGCTATGATGAAGCAATGAAACTCTTAAGGCTTATTCAAGAAGAAAAAATCAGTCCTCCCTTTAAAGAAATTGAAAATAGAACTTATAATATCTTCATTTCTGGTCGCACAGATTCTGGCATCAGCTTCCAATGGTAAGGATTAAAGAATAGTCACCTTACGAGTATACTTGTACTCTTTGGTCATGATCTTTTTAACAGGTAGAACCGTCGACCTAACATATAGCTCGTCCCCAATCATTTGAAGTGTAATCAGTAGGTATCTGTTGGAGAGATTTTCACGAGCTACGCTGTTGGTCTTCGCAATTATCAGACGGAAGTTATTTGTCAATGTCTTGTGCGCCCTCTCGTAATGGTTCCCAATCTGTCTGCCTTCCATAATACCAGAATCAACACCTTAAGGTTTGAATTATAGTATGTCAGTTTTGCCATTTCCTCATAACCTCGCTCAACCACATTCTCCAATTCAACCAGCACGTCATAATAAATTGGCATCTTCAAGTCTAAGGGCTTTCGCCTAAAGTCAAACCACATGTTAAGAATGTTTCGGTATGACTTCCGAATTTTATATATCGAAATATCCACTGATCCGTCTTCCCTGCGGTAAACATTATCCTTGAATCTTTTCTTGGTGATAAAATCCCCCAGAGGTGAACCAGAGTCCTGACTTATGTTCTTGCCAATGATGGCAAGGGTAAGCTTCTTTCGAGTATCGTTAGTTTTGACAATGGATGAACGTTGCTTTTTGACAAAAGCTTCAAAGGATTCAACAAATTTCAAGGGAGTGATCTTACTCATAAGTTCAAGTTAAGCTGATTCAGAAACAAACCAATATCAGTAATAAACAATTAAGCTATTCACAACCTACGAAAATATTGTACACTGGTCAATCTACATATCGATTATACCCATGCTTTACAAGGAGTTGCGTCAATCTATCGAGAGGGGGCGAAGATACCGTAAACACATAGCTATCTTTGAATGTTCCATGACACGCAATTAAGGATTCCTCCGTCCGTGGCAATGGCATTGCAGTCAATAGATACAATATTCTGATTCGGAAACACCCCTCCAATTATTTGCATCGCATCATCGTC
>JANNPM010000006.1:0-7688 GCA_031400145.1 Chryseolinea sp.
CAGATTTGAAAAAATAGACATCGGCGACAAGATCAAACTCCACATGGAGCGTTGCATCCTCTGCTACCGTTGCACCTTCGTAGCAGATCAATTGACGGATCACCGTGTGCATGGCATATTAAATAGAGGAGATACTTCAGAGATCAGCACATACATCGAGAAAGCGGTTGACAATGAGTTTTCAGGTAACATGATAGACGTTTGCCCCGTAGGGGCATTGACAGACAAGACGTTCCGGTTCAAGAGCAGGGTGTGGTTTACAAACCCGCTTGATGCCCACAGGGACTGTGACAAATGTTGTGGCAAAGTTGTGCTGTGGACCAAAGCTGACGATGTCCTCCGGGTATCGGCACGTAAAGACCAGTATGCTGAAGTCATCGAGTATATATGCAACGAATGTCGTTACGACCATAAAAACATCAGTGACTGGGTCGTTGAGGGACCTCGACACATCGACCGGGGTTCCGTTATTGCACAGAATCATTATGAAAGAATTGACCTGCAGAAACTCAAAAAAGAGATCGACCGGCAGATCGTTTTCCAGAAGGGAAAGCAACTCGAACAATCTAATGATTCTGCAGCATGATGTCCTTTCTGATTTATAAGTTCACGCTGGCATCTTCCATCTTCGGAGTAACACTGTTCGTGGCCGCCTATTCTACGTATGCCGAGCGAAAGGTTGCTGCCTTTTTGCAAGACCGCATTGGCCCTGATCGCGCCGGGCCTTTTGGAATATTCCAGCCGCTCGCCGACGGACTCAAATTCATCATGAAAGAAGAGTTCATCCCGGTAGTTTCAAACAAGCTGCTTTTTATCGCGGGCCCTTGTATTGCCATGATGACAGCGTTGATGGCCGGCGTTATCATACCGTGGGGAAACACCCTTGTATTCAACGGTACTGAATACTCACTACAGATCGCCGACCTTAATATAGGCATACTGTATGTATTTGGCGTTGTGTCCATTGGCGTATATGGCATCATGATCGGAGGCTGGGCCTCTAATAATAAATTCTCTTTGCTAGGAGCAATTCGTGCCTCAGCACAGATGATCAGTTATGAGATAGCGATGGGGTTATCCATCATTGCCCTAATCATAATGACGAATACGCTTAGCCTTCATGAGATCGCCGCCCAGCAGGCGGGAGGATCAGGAGGTGAATGGAATTTCTGGAATGTTGTTTACCAGCCGGTAGGTTTCATGATATTTCTTATCTGCGCCTTTGCAGAATGTAACCGTACTCCTTTCGACCTGCCCGAATGTGAAACGGAACTGGTGGGCGGATATCACACAGAGTATAGCAGCATGAAGCTCGGCTTCTACCTTTTTGCCGAGTATATCAATATGTTCATCTCCTCCGCAGTCATCTCTACGCTTTACTTTGGAGGATTTAATTTTCCCTTCATGAATGACCTGGGATTGTCTCACAACACCATCACCATTCTGGGCACGCTGATATTTTTCGGAAAGATTACCTTCTTTATCTTCTTTTTCATGTGGATCCGGTGGACAATTCCCCGTTTCCGTTACGATCAACTAATGAACCTGGGCTGGAAGATATTGATACCTTTGTCTATCATCAATATATTCATCACGGGTTTGATGATCATTATTTTTAAACATTAAAGTATATACGACCGCACTATCGCAGGTTCTTAATCGGCGCGGGCAGTCAGAACAGGAGACCAATGTTAACGAACAGATCAAAAGTAGTCGTCAAGAAGGAGATGAGTCTGATGGAAAGGATGTACCTCCCTGCTATCATGGGTGGCATTGCTATTACCATCAAGCATTTGTTTAGGCGGAAAGCGACTGTAAGGTATCCGGAAATAAAGCGGTCTATCAGCGATGTCTGGCGTGGCCTGCATGTGCTGAAGCGCGATGATAAAGGCGCGGAGCGCTGCACCGCCTGTGGGCTATGTGCCGTGGCATGTCCGGCCGAAGCGATTACGATGGAAGCTGCTGAACGGAAGAAGGGCGAAGAAAATTTGTATCGCGAGGAAAAGTATGCAGTCACCTATGAAATAAACATGCTCCGCTGTATTTTCTGCGGATTATGCGAAGAGGCGTGTCCAAAAGAGGCCATCTTCCTTACCGACCGTATCCTGCCAACGGATTATTCCAGAAATGGATTCATCTTTGGAAAAGATAAGCTTGTGGAGGCTGTGGATGAACGTGTGGATGTATCGAAAAGACAAACTCCCGCCGTGCTGGAGTTCAAACAAAACAAGAGACTAAGCCATAATAAATAAATTCCGCAGTGACGCTTAACGTTTTTTATTTTATCTCTTTTGTAGCAGTACTGTCGGCATTGATGGTGGTTTTTTCCAAGAACCCTGTCTACAGCGTACTCTATCTTATCATTACCTTTTTCTGCATCGCCGGCCACTATGTTCTGCTGAATGCACAGTTCCTGGCAGTCGTTCACGTCATCGTATATGCCGGTGCCATCATGGTGCTTTTCCTTTACGTCATTATGCTGTTAAATCTCAATCAGGAGTCAGAACCTCACAAAAGGACTGTCCTTAAGGTCATGGCCGCCATTTGTTCAGGCCTGTTGATGGTTGTGCTTATCGGTGCGTTAAAAGGGACAGAACAAATGGCCCCTCAGCAGGCTACCGATTCAGGAATCGGCCTGGTTAAAAATTTGGGTAAAGTGATGTTCACTGACTTCCTTCTTCCCTTTGAGATTACTTCCGTGTTATTGCTTGCCGCGATGGTGGGCGCTATCATGTTGGGTAAGTCAGAAACAGTTAAAAGCTAAGAAAATTGCCCGCATGCGATATGATCTGATCCTTCCACTTTATTTGAGATGATAAATACAGTTTCCATTGACTATTATATCTGGCTGGCTGCGGCACTTTTCACTATCGGTGTAATGGGTGTGCTGTACCGCCGCAATGCGATTATTGTTTTTATGTGCATAGAACTTATGCTGAATGCTGTGAATCTTTTGATGGTAGCGTTTTCCAGCTATCTGAACGATCCTGCCGGACAGGTATTTGTTTTCTTTATAATGGCGGTGGCCGCGGCGGAAGTTGCCGTGGGGCTCGCTATTCTGATACTCATGTATCGCAACACCAAAACAATAGATATTGACGTTCTGAATCGTTTAAAATGGTAAGTACAGAATTGATGGCAACGCTTATACCCTTGTTCCCGCTCTTGGGCTTTCTGGTCGTGGCGCTTAATGCCAAGAAGCTTTCGGAGAGTATTACCACTGTCATTGCCTGCGGAACGGTCCTCGTCTCTTTTGCGCTTTCGCTGATGATCTTTTTTAACCTGCTTGGTGGCGGTGCGGCCGTAGAGGTGACGTTATTTGAATGGATCAGCGTGGGCGGCTTTACGGCAAACATGAGCCTGCTTATCGATCCCCTTTCCGCCATCATGTTATTGATCATCACAGGGGTGGGTTTCCTGATCCATGTTTATTCGGCAGGTTATATGCACGGTGACGAAGGTTACGGCCGTTTCTTCTCCTACCTTAATTTGTTCGTGTTTTTTATGCTCCTGTTGGTAATGGGCGCAAACTATCTTGTGATGTTTATCGGGTGGGTGGGCGTGGGACTTTGTTCCTACTTGCTGATAGGCTTCTGGTTTAAGAATAACTCTTTTAACGATGCTGCGAACAAAGCCTTCATCATGAATCGTATCGGTGATCTCGGCATGCTGCTGGGTGTGATTCTTATCATTGTAAATTTCGGAAGCATTCAATATTCCGAAGTTTTTTCCAGAGCCACAACTATAGATCCAGGCACAATAACTACCATTACCATGCTCCTGTTTGTAGGGGCGATGGGAAAAAGTGCACAGATTCCCCTTTACACCTGGCTTCCGGATGCTATGGCCGGACCCACGCCAGTATCGGCACTGATCCACGCTGCGACAATGGTCACGGCAGGTGTTTATATGGTTGCCAGGAACAATTTATTGTATGCCCTTTCCCCGGCGACAATGGAATTCCTCGTTGTTATTGGACTGGCGACGGCTTTGTTTGCCGCTACCATTGCACTCACGCAAAACGATATCAAGAAGGTATTAGCCTACTCTACTGTCAGCCAGCTCGGTTTGATGTTTCTCGCATTAGGTTTAGGGGCGTTCTCCAGTGGGATATTTCATATGGCGACCCATGCCTTCTTCAAAGCGCTGCTGTTTCTTGGCGCTGGAAGCGTAATCCATGCCCTACACCACGAGCAGGATATACGCATCATGGGCGGACTAAAAAAATATTTGCCGGTTACTTATCTGACGTTCTTTGTCGGCGCATTGGCAATTTCCGGTATTCCGCCATTTGCCGGATTCTTTTCCAAGGATGAAATCCTTGCAAGCGCCTTTGCCCATAACAAGATCGTTTATGCAATTGCTTTGGTTGCCTCTCTCCTGACTTCCTTTTATATGTTCAGACTTTTCTTCCTTACCTTCTTCGGAAGCCCCCGGGCAACATCCGACACGATGCATCATGTGTATGAATCTCCAAAGAGCATAACCATACCGTTAGTTATCCTTGCCATACTTTCGGTAGCCGGTGGATTTATGGGCGTTCCCGAATCTCTTGGCGGCTCGCATTGGCTCTCGAGGTTTCTTGCGCCGGTTTTTGCGGCGTCAAAAGATCTAATTCCAAGCCATCACCTCACTCACGCCAACGAATATCTGTTGATGGCACTTGTCGTGGCGATGAGCCTTGTTCTCATTGGAGTTGCCTATGTGCGGTATGCCGGCAAGGGCCATGTACCTGCGCCGGAAGGTCAAATTGGAAATCCGGTTCAGAGAACGCTCTATCATAAATACTATGTTGATGAACTTTATGATCTGGTGATAGTAAAGCCATTGTATGCCATGTCCAGGGTATTTGAAAATGTAGTTGAGCGGCTTGGCATCGATAACATCGTGAACGGATCTGGCAGATTCGTTATCGAGGGCAGTAAGGTTTTCAGGCTCATTCAGACAGGTAGTATTGGATACTATATTTTTGTGATGGTGATTGGGATTATTTTAATCCTCACCCTTGCAGCAGTTCAAACCTGAATTAACAGCATAGAATAGGTAAGCATTAAGCATAAGCAACAATGACAGTTTTTCTCATATTTTTTCCGCTTGCTGTTTCGTTACTCCTTTTCCTCGTTAAACCGGTTCAAGCCCGGGTCTGGGCATTGGTCGCTTCGTTGATTGAGATGGTTGTTTCATTTGTGGCCGTCTCCCGGTTTGTCTCTAATGAAATCGTGCAATTTTCAATTAATATCCAGTGGATCAAATCTCTCGGACTGAATTTCGCTGTTGGCATGGACGGAATAACATTACTGCTGGTGTTGCTGACAACGGTACTGGTACCCGGTATTATACTCTCTTCGTTCAGAAATCAATATTTAAAACCTGCTACCTTCTATGGACTTATATTGATGATGCAGATGGCACTTATTGGGGTATTCACTGCTCAGGATGGCTTGCTTTTCTATTTGTTCTGGGAAATGGCCTTGCTTCCCATCTATTTCATTTGTCTGATCTGGGGCGGAACCGATCGTGGCCGTATCACATTGAAGTTCTTTATCTATACGCTTGCCGGCAGCCTTGTCATGCTCATTGGATTAGTGTATTTGTATTATCATACTCCAGGTACTCATACGTTCGCTATGGATGCCTTATACGAAGCAGGACGGTCTCTGCCGGATGCTGAGCAGGGTTTCGTCTTCTGGGCGATGTTTATCGCTTTCGCCGTTAAGATGCCCGTATTTCCTTTTCATACCTGGCAACCGGATACTTACGCAGTAGCGCCTGCTGAGGGTACCATGCTCCTATCGGGGATCATGTTGAAGATGGGAATTTATGGGGTGATCCGGTGGCTTATTCCCGTTGTTCCTGAGGGTGTAGCGGCCTGGGGATTCACTGCCATCGTGATTTCTGTTATCGGAATAATTTACGGGTCGTGCATCGCCATTGTTCAAAAAGACTTTAAGCGTCTCATCGCCTACTCATCCATAGCACACGTCGGGTTAATTGCTGCGGGATCACTTACGTTAAACCCGTTAGGAATTCAAGGTGCAATGATCCAGATGATAAGCCACGGGATTGTTGTATTCGGTTTGTTCTATATCATCGACATCGTCGCCCAACGAACCAACACGACCACTTTATCCAGCCTTGGAGGAATACGCAACGTTGCGCCAAAGCTGGCTACCGTATTTATGATCGTGATGCTTGGAAGTGTCGCTCTTCCGTTAACCAGTGGATTTATTGGAGAGTTTTTATTGATTAACGCCATATTCCAATACCATCATATATTGGGCGCCATGGCAGGTCTCACCATAATTCTTGGCGCTGTTTACATGCTCAAGACGTTTCAAAAATCCATGTCCGGGGAAGTTAACAGTGCCACCGAACGATTTACCGATATAAGCGGAACTGAAAAATGGGTCCTTTATCCCGTAGTTATTTTGATCGTGCTTATCGGAATTTATCCAGCTCCTTTATTAGAAATATCGGAGCCTGCTGTAATGAACCTTCTTAAAATATACTCGAACTTGTCTGCTTCGGTAAAGTAAAATGAACGCACTACTTGTCATTTGTGGTCTCGGTATTTTCGCGCTGGTCGCGGAGATCATCAATTTTAAGAAGTGGCTACCCGGTGTTGTAATCCTGGGATTGATTGCTGCCGGCATCACCGTGGCGTTTGATTTTGGCACTTCTGTCATGCATTTCAGGGAAATGCTTTTATTCGACAACTTTTCACATGCCTTCACCGGTCTGATCGTGATCACTGCGCTTTTCTGGTTCTGGCTAGCCCAGGACTACTTTCGTCTTCAACCGCATATTACAGATCGTTCCGCGTTAATTCTATTTACCGTTGCCGGCGCCGTCATCATGGCTTCGTTCAATAACATGGCTATGTTATTCCTTGGCCTTGAGATATTGTCCGTGTCATTATACGTGCTTGCCGGCAGCCGCAAAGAAAGTCTGTATTCTACGGAGGCAGCGTTTAAGTACTTTCTCATGGGATCATTCGCCACCGGCTTCCTCCTCATGGGAATCGCGCTGGTTTTTGGTGCCACTGGTTCATTTCATCTTGCCGAAATTGCAACGTTCATTACAACGCATCAGGGTCACCTTCCTTCATTCTTCTATGCAGGCGTTTTGCTTATGCTGATCGCGTTGGTTTTTAAGATCTCCGCCGTACCTTTTCACTTCTGGGCACCGGATGTTTATGAAGGATCACCAACGACCATTACGGCCTTCATGTCAACCGTCGTAAAGATTGCCGCCATTGCGGCCTTTTACAGGATCTTTTCTTTTTGCTTCACGTCTGTTCAGGCCACGTATATAACGGTGCTTGAAATTATTACTGTTCTTACCCTTGTTATTCCGAATGTCACGGCAGTATACCAGAACAACGTCAAGCGCATCCTGGCGTACTCCAGCGTTGGTCATGTGGGGTATATCTTGCTCGCTTTTGTTGCCAATGATGTTGGTTCTGCCGGCACTATTTTTTATTACCTTTCGGCGTACGCCACAGCGTCACTCACGGCGTTTGCAGTCGTACACAGCGTGGAAAGCGTTAACAGGACAACCACCGTTGAATATTTTAACGGGCTGTTTAAGAAGAACCCTCTGCTTGCAGTTGCTATGACACTGTCATTGCTTTCATTGGCAGGCATCCCTCCCCTGGCCGGATTCTTTGGAAAGTATATGGTTTTTGC
>JANNPM010000161.1:0-3154 GCA_031400145.1 Chryseolinea sp.
TGCCACCCAGAACTTCTAAAAAGGTTCTGCTGTTCCTGCCGGAAAATGAAATGCATGAGCTGGGACTTCTTTTCTACCATTATCTGACGCGGAAGACCGGCTATCGTTCCTATTACTTCGGTCAATGCCTCCCCCATGCCGATCTGCTTGAAGGTGTTCGTATCCACACACCGGATCTTATGGTGACTTGTATTACCTCTACTACATTGGTGCCATTAAGCGAATATTTAACGGTGCTCAATAACGACTTCGCAGAGATACCAATCCTCGCTTCCGGATATCAGATCCGCATCAATAGGGTCTTGATAACCGGCAACATACGGCCATTCGCCACGCCCTCTGAATTTAAAGATCTTTTATAGTTACCTTGCCGGCTTCTACCAAATAAGGGGATTTACATAGCTTGAATTATTGTTTAATCTTTTTAACAAATAATTAAACATTTATAGTTTATTTAACGATATAGTGTTATATTTGTTCATTCTTTACAATGTAGCATTAAACAATATGGAAGGCTTGGACTATACCAATCACATCGCGGGCATGCGCACGACGCTCAGAGCATTCACCAGAAAGTTTACGAACGATTATGACGAGGCCCTGGATCTGGTTCAGGATACCATGTTAAAGGCGTTGACTTATCGGGAGAAATTCAGGGAAGATACAAATCTGAAAGGATGGCTGTTCACCATCATGCGCAACACATTTATTAACAATTACAGGAGGAATCAACGCTCCAGAATTAGCAGAGATTCCCGGAAAGACCTGATGGAGCTTACTGTTAAGGATGACTATACTTTCAACAAGCCCGAGGAAACCCTGGAATTCAAGGAGATCTGGCGAAATCTCAACAATGTGAAGGACGAGCTGCTGACGCCATTCAAGATGCACCTGAGCGGGTATAAATACCATGAAATTGCCGCGCATCTGAAAATTCCCATCGGTACTGTAAAGAACAGGATCTTTCATGCGCGCAAAGAAGTACAAAAGAATCTTTACGGCTATTGAACAATACCAAACAAAGTCCTGCAAATCGCGTAGCGGTAATAGGTGCCGGCTTTTCGGGTTTGTCCGCCGCCTGCTTTCTTGCCAAGGACGGATTTAAGGTAACCGTTGTCGAGAAGCATGACAGCCCTGGTGGACGTGCACGAAAATTTACTGCTCAAGGATTTACATTCGACATGGGACCCAGCTGGTACTGGATGCCCGACGTATTCGAAAAATTCTTTGCGAATTTTGGCAAGACTCCTGCTGACTATTACGAACTGGTAAGGCTGGACCCGTCCTACCGGGTGATCTACTCAGAAACCGATAAGGTTGACATTCCAGCTGACCCATCTGCCATATTGGATCTGTTCGAAGACATCGAACCGGGAAGCGGTAAGTCATTGACAAAATTTCTTCTCGAAGCCGGGAAGAAATACCAACTGGCAATGAATGTCCTCGTGCACAACCCTGGCTTATCCATAAGCGAATTTTTTTCTACGGATCTTCTCGACGGGGTATTGAAGCTTAATGTGTTTACTTCTATGTCGGCGCACATCAGAAAGTTCTTTAAGTCGCCAAAGCTCATTCAATTGTTGGAATTTCCTGTACTGTTCCTTGGAGCAAAGCCTGAGAAGACTCCATCGCTTTACAGCCTGATGAATTACGCAGATGTTCAGCTCGGTACCTGGTATCCGCTAGGGGGAATGCACAAGATCATAGAGGGGATAACCTCGCTGGCATTGTCACTAGGCGTTAAATTTCTCTATAACAACACGGTTGAAAAAATTGAGACAACTTCAAACGGGGTCACCGGTCTGCTGACAAACGGTCAATGCACGGCGTATGATTATGTGATCGCTTCTGCCGATTATCATCATGTTGAACAGGATTTATTGCCTGAATACCAGAGACGTTATCGGGAAAGGTATTGGGACAAGAAAGTCATGGCACCCTCCAGCCTTCTTTTTTACATCGGCCTCAACAAACGAATTGATCTGCTGCACCATAATCTTTTCTTTGATTCCGACTTTGGACTTCATGCTTCAGAGATTTACGACGACCCGAAGTGGCCCACCTTTCCCCAGTTTTATGTGTGTTGTCCCTCTAAAACCGATGATTCCGTAGCACCTGCCGGGTGCGAAAATCTATTCATCCTTATTCCTGTTGCCACTGCGCTGGAAGATTCTCCGTCCATGCGCGCCAAATATTTCGATATGGTCATTAACAGGATGGCGAAGACGTGCGGACCGTTTCGTGATAACATTGTGTACAATCGCAGCTATGCACACGCGGATTTCATACAAGATTATAATGCATATAAAGGGAATGCGTATGGCCTCGCGAATACGTTAACGCAAACTGCAAATTTTAAACCTTCAATTATAAACAAAAAGCTGAGCAACCTGTTCTATGCAGGACAGCTAACGGTTCCGGGTCCTGGTGTTCCTCCATCGATCATTTCCGGCCAGGTAGCAGCGAGTCAATTAATAAAAACACATCGACGGAAAGCAACTTCATAATTATGAAGGAATTATTTGATAAGGTTTCTATAAGTTGCAGCAGAATTGCGACACACGCTTACAGTACATCCTTTTCCCTTGGAATAAGATGTCTCGCGCAGGAGCTCCGTGATCCAATTTACGCAATTTATGGCTTCGTGAGGTTTGCAGATGAGATCGTTGATTCGTTTCACGACTTCGACAAAAAAGACCTGCTATCGCGTTTCAAGCAGGAAACATTTGCTTCTATACACGAGGGTATCAGCCTGAACCCAATATTGAATAGTTTCCAGGCGGTTTACCGCGCATACAAAATCGACCAGGAGCTGGTGGAACAATTTCTCAGAAGTATGGAAATGGATCTTACAAAAACAGATTATGATCCTGATACGTTTGATAAATATGTGCTGGGTTCGGCAGAAGTTGTTGGGCTAATGTGCTTGCGTGTCTTCTGTCATGGAAATTTTCAATTATTTGATGATCTTAAACCATACGCCATGCGATTAGGTGCTGCCTTTCAGAAAATAAATTTCTTGCGCGATATGAAGGATGACTATCTTGAAATGGGACGAACCTATTTTCCGGGAGTCGAGATGCAGAATTTCAATGATCAATGCAAGCGCAAGATCGAGGAAAGTATTAAAAGAGATTTTGAGGAGGGTTTTAAA
>JANNPM010000169.1:0-2406 GCA_031400145.1 Chryseolinea sp.
CTCACGCGAAGAACTGATGAACTTTCCTATCAGCAATGACCGGTGAGTCCAGGCGCGCCCGCGCCAGGCGTGTGGGGGTGCGGGGGAGCCTGGCGCGGATCAAGGCGCGCACGAACAATGGGGCTGTGGCCGCCTCCTTATCCCCCGCAAGGGACAAAGGCGGCCACAGACCGTGCAAGCACAAGTTGTGAAGTGAGTTTGTAATGACTGAGGAACGAAGGAATGGAAAACGTCCGAGTCTGCACAAGGCATGACAGCAGCCGAAGCGTGGGTAGGTGTGCTGGCGCTGCTGGCGTGACTTGTGCTGCGAGGCCTGAACAACTTGTGCGCAGCACTCCGCTTAAACCTTGTGGCATGCCGAAGGATGCCAGGAAGGAGCGTGGGCTTGTGCGTAGCGGGAGCGTCAGGGGGATTGCGGCTGACTGAACGTGTTTGAACTACTTGATTCGCTTTTTCCAGATTCTTGGATCTCGGCTGGTATTAAATACCGATATTACATTCACATCCTTTTTATCCAAAACATAGAACACTAAGTAAGGAAAGCGATCCACTAAAAAAGCCCCTACCTTTTTCTTGTATCGAGTTGGATAGGTTAACGGATTTTGTATGATTGATTGATGGGCTGTGTCAAGGCTTTCTAAAAATTCCTCGCATAATCCCGTTTTTTGCTGCTCATACCAAAGGTAAGCTTCCAACATGTCGTCCTCTGCTTCCTGTGATAAATTGTACTTATAGGGCATTCTTTGATCGGCTTCTTATACTTGCTTTTGTTTCTTCCCAGGGTTTAAATTTCATATCGCCACGTTCATATCTTTCAAGTCGTTTATCAAGCTCTTCTTGTTGAGCAGGCGATAGATTGTAATCTCCTTCGTCTTTGATAGCTTGTATCTTCTCAAGAACGGTTTTATCCTTGAGTTCAGTTAGCCAATGTATAAGATCTATTTTCAAACTTTGGATATCCATAATTATTTGCCTTTTCTCTTACTCCAAAGATAACATTTTCATCCCTCTTTTTAGCTTCTTTTTTCACCTCAGTGGATGCAGCTTTTGTATCACCTGCTTTAATTCCTCAACGCCACTTTGTTTATACCGCTCTGTTGCACTCGGATATTTATGACCTGCAAAAGTTTGTACTAATCGTAAATCCTTTCCTTCTTTCAGTAAGTTGGTGATCACACTCATGCGGATCGTTTTAGGATTCAGGTTCCGATCTGCAAAAAGTTTCTTGTATGTGCTCACCAGGTAATGTATGCCTTCTCCGCTTTCCGCTGTGCCAAGTTTGGTAATGATGAGTTTATTTGTAGTGATCGATAGCAATTTCATTCTTGCTTCACTGATGTACTTATGCAGCAGCATGATTTGTTTTGTCTTTAACTTCAGCTCTCTTGCATTCGTTTTTGGAGTGGATTTTATTTTGATCGTGCCTTCTTCCAGGTTGATGTCTGCTGTGGTTAATGATGCCATTTCTCCGGTGGTTAAACCCTGGTAAATTAGTAAGCTGATCACTGCCTGGTTCCTGATCTGCAAGTCACTGTAACGTTCTTTTCTTTCTAGTAAAAATTCAAGTTCTCCAGTAGTGAACAGATCTTGTACTTGCAATGCTTTTGTTTTCTTATCCCGTAGCCTGATGCTTCTGGCCGGATTGTCTTTTCTTTGACCGATGTGATTGAGGTATTTGTAATACACTTTGATGCTGCTAACAATACGATGTATGCTTGGTGAACTTCCGTATTTCTTTCGTAACGTCCCGATGTATTCCATCACGTCTTTGAAGTTTGCCTGTGATGCTTTTGGATTGGCCTTTAAATACTGTCCTATTTCACGCTGATAGGCTTTGGATGTAGCCGGACTGTGATTAACCAGTAAATATTCTGCTATCGTCATAACGCTTCTAATTGCGTTTTATTGATGTGCGTATAAATCTGCGTACTCTCCAAATGCTGATGTCCTAAAAAATCCCTCACGTGCTCGAGGCTTACACCTTGCTCCAGTAAGTGAGTAGCAATGCTGTGGCGCAGGCTGTGAAGGCTTATAGCTTTGCCTATGTCAGCTCGTTGCTGTAGTTCTTTCAGCACTTTGCTAAAGCCGTCTCCACGCATGCGTGTATCTTTCTTGTTGATAATAAACGCTTGCTCTCCGTACCTTGCTTTTCGTTCCTGGTACAGGTAGGATTTTAAATCTTCGCTTATCGTTTCGCCAAGTGGAACGATCCGGCTCTTGCTGCCTTTACCTTCTCTCACATACAATACTTTGCTTCTGAACTGCACATCGTTCACGTTTAGCTTTTCGCCTTCACTTTTGCGTAATCCACAACCATAAAACAGGTGAAGGATGGCGCGTTCTTTCAGGGTGCTACAGGTTTCGTATAAGGCTTTGATTTCTCCTTGCGTTAAAATCGTGCGGGTG
>JANNPM010000172.1:0-6135 GCA_031400145.1 Chryseolinea sp.
TGATGCTGCTTGGAAGAGTGCTGGGCACTTTTCTCATGACTTACCTTTCTCCTAATAAGATACTGGCAATCTATACATCGGGTAGTATTGTACTTTGTTTTTTGGTATGGCAAAAGCTCGGATGGATCTCATTTGTCAGTCTCATCGGACTTCAGTTCACTTTCTCAATCATGTTTCCCACCATATTCGGTCTCGGCCTTAAAAATCTGAATGACCTGCGGGAGAAGGCATCTTCCTTTATTGTCATGGGGGTAGTAGGCGGTGCGTTGTTTCCGCCATTGATGGGTCTCGTTGCCGACAAAATGGATGTGGCAACCGCTTACCTTTTACCAGTAATTTGTTACGTGGTTATACTTGTATTTGCGCTTAAATTTTCAAAGCCTGAAAGGGCGTGATTTTCCTGCGATGTCGTACCTTTATGGTCAAGGGATGAATGATCATGAGGCGAATTGTATTTTTCTATGTTGTCACTGTTATGTTAACAATACAATCCCTCAGCGCTCAGGAGGTTTATCTCGACAATGCCTCGGACCCAATGAGTATGAAGTCTCACGCGTCCGTCGATGTGGAATCATACATATATCACAATGAGGCACAATTTTTTTCTCTCAGGCCCGGATACTTTTACGGTCTGAAAAATGAACGTCACCTGCTTGGTATGTCGTTGCCTATTGTGCATAACATTTTCAAAGGCGACTATGCCGGCTTTGAAAATACTACGGGCGTGGGAGACTTACGAATTTCGTATCTCTTCGTTCCGTACCGGAAAAAAAATTCAACAGGGATAGAGCGCTTAACCCTCGCGTTTGATGTAACTGTCCCCACAGGTGAATACAAACTTGGGCGTGGCGCAGGTGCCTGGCTCTACAAACCTGCGATCGTATTCACATATCGGCCCGGACCATCCCTCGCTTTTTATCCCGAGGTCCGCTTTCAATTCTCCGGCAGTGATGTGAACAGCGAGGCAGGGACTGATGGCGCACCGGATCCGGAGGATCCCGAAAAGGATAATTCGTTGCAAAATCTTTCCCTCGCTATTCCAATGGTAGCGCAACTTGAAGATTGGGATGGATGGTTTGGCATCCACATCTTGTACACCCGCTCGCTGGTAGAGAAAACTGATTTCGTTTTCCTTCGAAGTGACTTTGGAAAGATGATCAGTGAAAGAACCGCTGCATCCCTGCGGATTACAAAATTTATTGCGGGACAGCCGCGTCTGAATGTTGTTGTGCAGGCAAACTTTTCATTTTTCCTGCAATAAATTTTGAAAACAGTCGTCGCCTGACAGGCTGACGCCCAGCCGATGATTTATTCAATTAATACCCCTGTAATCAATCAGATTACAGACAATAGCACCAAAGTGAGACTCTTCGGACCGTGCGCGCCCAGCACAAGTGACTGCTCTATGTCCGCTGTTTTAGATGGCCCGGCGATAAATGTCGCAAAATCATATTTCGAAGCACCAATTGATTCATAGGCATCGTACATGGTTGGCAGGATGTCAGATTCCTTTATTACAAGAGCGAGGTGTTCGCAAATAAACGGCAATGCGCGATCGCCCATTTGGTCCGACGTTATCCAAACGGCCCCATTTTCCGCCACAGCGAAGTGTCCTTTCATTACCCCGACCGTTACATCTTCCAGGAAGTGAGGATCCGGCTGATGGACCGAATCGATCAGCGTTTCCAATTCATGAATGGAATTCAACCATCTTCCAGGTGAAGGGAATATGTGACTTAATTTAGATACCACATCTGGCCAATTTTCTGCGTGGATGCACCGGCCACCAATGCTGACCAGCACCGTTTTGAGCTTTTCAATTTTATCGGAATTCGACTCCGCAGGGATTACGAGCTCGGGCAATGAACGCCCGGCAGTTAATTGCTTTTTCAAGTTCCGCAGTATTTGATCCCGGCTGGTCATTTTTTTCGGTTTTCGCGATACCAATGACTGAAAGAAATACTGGGTGGCTGGGGCATCTCTCTTTGTTTGTACCAGGGGTTGAATCGGTTATTGGTAAGACTCGGAAAATTCCGCATCACCCATCGTCCCACGCGGCCTGCAACTTTGTACAGTAGGGGCCGCGATAACACCGCGTTCATACCGCTGACGCCTGCTTTCTTGGCGGTGTCGACGTGCCCCTCGCGTACCAGCACCTGGCGCCATTTGTACAATTGCTCATGGATGTCAATTTTAACCGGGCACACGTAGGTACATGATCCGCAAAGTGTCGATGCGAAAGGGAGATCAGCGTTCTTCTTCATGTCGAGCGCAGGCGCAAGGATGGCGCCTATCGGACCGGCTACTGCGTGGTGATAGCTGTGTCCACCGCTGCGGCGGTACACCGGACAAGTGTTCATGCATGCTCCACAACGGATGCACTTCAACGCATTTCTGAAATCTTTACTTCCTAATCTTTTACTCCTGCCATTATCAACTAAGATGATGTGCATCTGCTGGCCCGGACGCGGACGCTGGAAATGGCTTGAATAGGTAGTCACCGGTTGACCAGTGGCACTTCGTGCAAGCAGCCGGAGAAAGATTCCAAGGTGTTTTCTTTCAGGAATAATCTTTTCGATGCCCATGCAGGCAATATGAATGTCCGCCAGCTGAACACCGAGGTCAGCGTTGCCCTCGTTTGTACAGAGAATAATCTCACCTGTTTCCGATATCGCAAAATTGACTCCCGTTATTGCGAGGCGGCTTGACATGAAGTGTTTCCTCAAATCCGCACGGGCAGCGGCTGTAAGTAACTTGGGATCGGAATTGCCTTCAAGCGTGCCAAGGTGTTTATTGAATAAAACACCAATCTCTTCCTTTTTCCAGTGAATGCATGGCAACACGATATGGCTGGGCGCCTCACCGGCTAATTGCACAATGCGCTCCCCCAGATCGGTGTCGATCACCTCAATGCCTCGCGCCGCGAGATAGTCATTCATGTGACATTCCTCTGTAAGCATCGACTTGCTCTTGACAATCTGATTGATGCCTGCTGTTTGTATTATCCTGTGAACGATCTCATTGTGTTCCTGTGCGTCCTGTGCCCAATGGACCCGAATTCCATTTGACTCAGCATTCTTTTCAAACTCGACCAGATAGTCGTGCAGGTTGTCCAACACGTGCCCTTTAATTCGGGAAGCGGCCTCCCTTAACGCTTCCCATTCCGGCAGTGTATGGGCCGCCTTATCACGTTTACTCCTGATAAACCATAACGTTTGATCATGCCAGTCCACACGCGCCTCATCCTTATTAAACACTTCCGCACGTGCGGCATGATCAAGTTGTTTTTCTTCAACGGACGAAGATGAACTCATAAGGGAGAGGCATTTAGAATTTCAGCGATGTGAATCACGCGTGTGGAACTGCGCTGGCGCCTTAAGATTCCTTCGAGATGCATCAGACAAGACATATCACCTGCGGTAATAAACTCTGCTCCGTGAAGAACGTGATCGGCAACCCTGTCTTTACCCATCTTGACTGAAACAGCTTCCTCGGCAACGCAAAACGTTCCACCGAATCCGCAGCATTCATCCCGGCGATCGAGTGAGATGAGCCGGATATCCTTGACCATATGAAGCAGCTTCTCCGGCTTGGAATATGGTGGCGCGACAAGTTCGGACATCTGCGAAAGCTTCAGGCCTCGCTGGCCGTGGCAACTCTGGTGCAACCCGACCTTATGCGGGAATACCGCAGACAAGCGCTCGACTCTGAGAACATCGGTGAGAAATTCAGTCAGCTCCATCACTGTTGACCTGATATGATTTACAGCTTGCTCCTCGCCTGGAACATGAAGATGATCTTTGACGTGAAGCGTACAGCTTCCGGAAGGGCAAACTACGTAGTCGTATCCCGCAAAATTCTTAACCAGCAATTCATTCGTTGTGTGTGTTAAATGTTCAAATCCTGAGTTGGCCATAGGTTGGCCACAACACGTTTGTCTGCGTGGGAACGATACGTCAAGCCCAAATTTCTCGAGGAGCTCCAAAGTAGCGATGGCTACCTGGGGATAAAACTGATCAATGTAGCAGGGAATAAATAGTGCGACCTTCATAGCGCGTCACGCTCCACGTTAGCGAAGCAAGTATAAGATTTATTGCCGAAACAAATTAATTTTTCTGAACCATCCTGTAGTGGGGTGCCAGATAGTCTAAGCGCCAGCCGTAAGGGGTACGTGAAATAGTTAGTTGGATGAGCCGAATACTTTTTTCAACAGATCTGAAGTCCGTGCCAAAGGATTCTTCCGGATATTTTTTTCCTCTTTGGCGATCATCACAAAAAGTCCCTGTATCGCCTTTTCAGTTGCATATTCATCCAGATTAGGATTCACCTTTTGAACCAATGGAATCTTATTGTACTTGGTCACAAGATCCGTGTAATAGCGCGCAGCATTGACTTTACTTAGCGACTCCCGAACGACCGGCATAAATTTTTCCTTTAACAACGGAGAGGTTGTGCGATTTAAATATTGTGTGGCTGCATCGTCGTTGCCTTTCAAAATGGACAAGGCATCCTGAATGGTCATTTGCTTTATCGCGGCTATAAAGATGGGCTTGGCTTCTTTCGCAGCATCTTCCGCTGCCCGATTGAGGGATTCCACAAATTTATCAACTTCACTGCCAAGTCCGATTTGACGCAACCTAGCCTCTACCTGCTTTACTTCGGCAGGAAATGGGATCATTATCTCCGGGTTCTTATAATACCCGTCAAGCTGCGACACGAGGTCAGCGCCTTTTGACGTTCCATTCTCGAGGGCCTCTTTTAAACCAGCTGCTATGTCATCGGTACTCAGCGATTCACCACCAATTGCCTTCTTCAGCTTGTTAATATTGAGCTGCGCTGATGCATCAAGACCAATTAGTAACACTATGGCAACTACGGTCAGTCTGATTATTTTCATATTATAAGATGTGGTTATAATGACTAAAGAAATGGCTCCAGCGCCTTTAACACAGTGACGGCCACAATTTGATGGCCTTTGACATTTGGATGAATCCCATCCGAATTGTTTAATTTATCATCTCCTGCCACTCCTTGAAGCAAAAAAGGGATCAACGCAGCTTTATTCTTTTTTGCGAGGTCGGGAAATATCCTGCTGAACTGAGTTGTGTAGTCGGGACCGAGATTTGGTGGCACAAGCATGCCCGCTATCACAATCTTAGCAGACGGGTATTTTGCCACTACCTTGTCAATAATTCCCTGCAGGTTCTTTTGGGTCTCCTGCAGCGGAAGGCCGCGCAGCCCATCGTTTGCGCCAAGTTCAAGGACAAAGATATCGATCGGTTGTTTGAGCACCCAATCCAGCCGGTTTAATCCTCCTGCCGAGGTTTCCCCGCTAAGCCCGGCGTTTACTACCGTGGCGGGAGTGCCTCGCTGAGTAAGCGTGCGCGAAATAACCGCTGGAAACGCCTCTTCCGTAGAAAGGCCATAGCCCGCTGTGAGGCTATCACCGTAGAACAGGATGACCTTGGGTCTGGCCGCGGCTTGAAAGAGTACCATTATTGAAACAAATAGAAGCTTTTTTACGACTACCGACATAAACACGTTCGTCTTTTCTTAGGAAAGTGAAACAATTTTAACGTTATAACGCTTTATAACCATTATTGATATAACAAAAATCATGTCAACACCTGTTCTTCTCTCAGAAAATCTTTCCAAAGTATATCGCTCAGCCGGACGGGAGCTCACGGTGCTCGACAACGTGTCCTTTTCAGTGCACCAGGGGGATTCAATGGCAATCATTGGTCCGTCTGGAAGCGGCAAAACTACATTACTGGGATTATGTGCCGGGCTGGACACACCCTCATCGGGAACCATCTCGCTAATGGGATTTAAGCTGAATGCTATGGGAGAAGACGATCGTGCCTACCTAAGAAATCAATATGTCGGTTTTGTATTTCAAAACTTCCAGTTGCTCTCAACGCTGACAGCTCTTGAAAACGTTATGGTCCCGCTTGAATTAAGGGGGGAGCGCGATATAGCGCCCAAGGCGAAGGAACTGCTCGATCGCGTGGGGCTGGGCACCCGGTCACATCACTATCCATCACAGTTATCCGGTGGGGAACAGCAACGTGTGGCGATGGCGCGTGCTTTTATTACAAGTCCGAAAATACTATTTGCCGACGAGCCGACAGGCAA
>JANNPM010000268.1:0-9686 GCA_031400145.1 Chryseolinea sp.
TTGTGATGACGATGGCATTCCAAATGGTGTTGAAATGGAGGGACCGACAAGAGATAATGACTTGGATGGCATTCCTGATTTCATGGATAATGACTCGGACAATGACGGGCTACCTGATGCAGACGAAGGCGACATTGCCGAGGCTCCGGTAATTTCGGCCGGACAGCAATTTTCTATAGATGAAAACAGCCCATCCGGAACGGCATTGGGCTCTCCACTCGTCATGGACCCCGATAGTACCACAATATTTGCCAATTGGACGATACTGAGCGGCAACACGGGCAATGCTTTCGCAATTGATTCCGTTTCAGGGGTGTTAACGGTGAACGAGCCGGCAGCGATAGATTTTGAGATGGTCAGGGTGTTTCAATTAAGTATCTCAGTCGGAGATGGATTCATGACCAGTATAGCTCAATTGATTACGGTAAATGTGAACGACTTACATGATACCAATTCACCGCCAACTGATCTATCAATCAACAAGTCAACGTTTGATCCATCAATTACCGCCGCTGAGGTTGTCGGCGTCTTTACTACTACCGATGGGGATGATACTGAGTTCGTATACGAGCTGATCGATAACGATGGAGGTGAGAACAATGACATGTTTGTTCTGACTGGCGACAAACTTCACCTAAAGGACAACCGGGGTCTTTCCGGGCTTACGACTTTCTCAATACGCGTGCGCAGCACAGATCCCTCCGGACAAACCGTAGAAAAAGTATTTGCCATCTTGAAGTCAGGTTACGAGCAGGCAAACATTGCAATCCCCAGCACGTTCTCTCCTAACGGCGATGGAATCAACGATACCTGGGTCGCGGGAGATTTAAGGTTCTTCAACGACGTACGGGTGGAAATATTTGACCGTTCAGGTGTGCCGTTGTTCCAGACAATTGATCCTGAACAAGGTTGGGATGGGCGCGCGCATGGAGGAGCCATACTGGATGGACCTTTCTTCTACATCATCCACATCATAGACCAGCACGTCACCCGCAAAGGAATTCTCATCAGCCTTAAGTAGCCCACCTGTGCCGTTGCCCGCTGTAGCCTTGTTGGAGGACGCAGGACAAACTGTAAATCCCGTCATAATAGCGCGGAAACCCTTAAGTGAAGCAGGGCGTAAGGTTATCACCGAATATTGCTCATTATTGAGTTGTGAATGACCACCTTGCGTCCGCCATAATCCGGCGTCGTTAACATCGCAAGGAAACGCTATGAGGAACAAGATCGCGGCCGAAGAATTGGCTATTGCCAAATCAGAATTGGCGTACCAAAAGGAAGTCAGAGAGCAACGCGCCGCGGAATTAGTCATTGCAGAGATTGAGTTGGCGGTACAAACTAAAGACAAGCAACGTCGTGAGGCAGAATTGGTAGTGGCGAACATTGAGCTGGCCTATCAGGCACGGGAAAAAGTAAAACGTGCCGACGAGTTAGCAGTCGCAAAAAGAATAATCGATGTTCAACGGAAAGAACGAAAACTGCGCGCTGATGAGTTACTCATAGCAAATCATGAGCTCACGTTTCAAAACAATGAGAAGGAAAAGCGCTCCGCTGAATTACTGCTAGCAAACATAGAGGTTGCCATACAAGAGAAGGAAAAGCGGCGCCGCGCGGGGGAGTTAAATGCGGCCCACGCAGAGCTTGCCTTTGAAAAAAGGGAGAAGATTAATCGTGCGTCGGAGTTACAGATAGCCAGGGTCGAGCTTCTTTTTCAAGGCAGGGAAAAGGATAAAAGAGCTGACGAGTTGATTCTAACAAACATCGAACTTGCCTTTCAGCAAGAAGAGACGTCCAGACTGTCACAGGAATTGATTATCGCTAAAAAAAAATTCTCCCTTCAAAAGACTGTTCAGCAATACATAGCTGAGGGTAAGCGGACCGAGGCGAAGGAGTTTATCCTTGCGAATATTAATGTTGCCACTCAGAATGATGAAAAAGATAAGTTGTTGCATCGGCTCGCATGTCAGGAAAAGGACACGTTGAAGCAGGCTACTGAATTGGCAATGACTTATAAAGAGCTCTCCTTTCAGATTGAAGAGAAAGGCAGGCGGGCTGCAGAACTTGCAATTGCCAACGTTAACCTTGACTTTCAGATAAAGGAAAAGGAGAGAGGGTCTACAGCGTTAAGGATCGCCAACATTCAACTTGTATTTCAAAATGAAGAAAAGGAAAAGCGCGCGGCCGAATTCGTTGTCGCCAACCGTGAGCTGATCTTTCAAAACAAGCAGAAGGAGATGCGCGCCGAAGAATTGGTTATCGCTAATCAGGAGCTTAGTTTTCAAGTCAGCGAGAAGGAAAAGCAAATTGAAGAAACGGAGCGACGCGCTGACGAGTTGTCGATAGCTAACAAGGAACTTAAGCAATTCGCTTTTATAGCCGCACACGGCAAAAGCCTGGGGATTCAATTCTGAATTTGTTTACAAAGCCGCTAGCCAGGAGAAATGTAAGGAGACCGGCGTTAAAGACGCCGGGTGAAGGCTGTTTACACGCTAGTTCTTCGATTTTGAAGTAGAGAAATAGTCTTTAACAAATGCGTGCAGCTGTTTTTCTGTCATTTTATCAGCCTGCTGCACCTCGATTTTAATGTTCTCGAATCGGTGGTCGGTTCGTAAAGCATTTAGCAGCTCTGATTTTGCATTGGTCGGTCCAAAAAGAACAACCTGATCGAAATTTTTAATTGCGTCACCTAACTTCTTGTAAAATTCGGCCAGATGTTGATGCTCTTTGTTGTGGATAACGTTTTCACTGCTGCCTACGGAATGTTCTTTTTCCGTACGCGCGAAACTCGAGTCGACTACTGCCTCCTCTCCTCCGGTAGCTGTATACTCCATTAGGTGGGCAGTGGAATGATCCATCCATATGCCCAGTTTTTTTTCTGTTGCTGCCATTGCCTGAAATTTAAAGTGAAAGTCTGATGTGATAAACGCACGCGGGTTGATGCCGAACGAAAGTGCCGGGTGCAAAGAGCAACCTTTCGACTTAAGTCAGTGTTACACATTAACCTAAATGATTTGCATATATCCCACATTTCTGTATTTGCATCAACACGGACTTCGCCTGGAGCAAGCCATTGATTGTTTAATGCATTTATGTCCGGGCGCGCTTCTACCACTTATTACTGAGTTTATTCTCTAATGCTCATGGTTCTGTTTGTCGGTGCAATAGTAAGTTTCATGGCGTCCGTCCCTCCCGGGACATTAAACATGGTGGTGCTGCAGCTCGGCTTGCAAGACAACCTGAAAGCCGCTCTGCGTTTTGCACTGGCGGTGGCAATTGTTGAATATCCATACGCTTGGATCGCTGTTGAATTTGAGATATGGATCACGTCCTCGCCGGTTGTGCAGGAGAACTTTAGCCTGCTTGCGGCGATTGTAATGACCATTCTTGGAATTTTAGGTTTGTGGTCTGCACGGAAGCCATCAACTTATGTCCGTTAAATTTCAAAAGAGAGGTTTTACCAGCGGCCTGGTCTTAAGCCTGTTAAACCCGCAGGCAATTCCCTGGTGGATCGGAATGATTGCCTACCTGAAGTCTGAAGGCTGGATCTCAATTGATACGGTCTTCGCCAAACATAGCTTTATCTTCGGAACTGCAGTGGGTGCGTTGGCTTTATTGTCACTGCTGGCCTTACTTGCCCAAAAGCTTTCTTACCGCTTCCAACATAATCGGTTGTTGGCTGTATTCCCCGGCGCCGTGCTGCTGGCGCTTGGAATCTTTACGCTGATAAAATATTTTGCTTTTCTTAATTCCTAGTTTCATGGCGTCCGTTAGTCCACGATGCACTGGAGTTACGGCTCCACGGGTAAGTTCTCAAAGGATTTCAAGGAAGCGCCTTCACGATGTTCTGTGCCATCCTCGGAAAAAGTATTCCATGAAAGGGGAGCACCAGATACCAGTAAACTCTACCCCAAACCCCCAGGGGGCGGAAGGTTGCTGTCTGCACCAGAAAGGTTTTTTCTTTTTCTTGCTTAATGTTAAACTCAAGCCAGGCTTCACCGGGAATTTTCATTTCTGCAAAGAGGATAAGCCTTCCTTTTTCTTTATCAGCTACCATCACTCGCCAGAAGTCCAGCGAATCGCCCGTTTTTAAAGAGGTATCACTGCGTCTCCCCCTGCGCAACCCAACTCCGCCGACCAGTTTATCTGCCAAACCGCGCACCTGCCACATCCAGTTTCCGAAGTAATAACCACGGGTTCCACCGATCGACCATAGATTGTTGATGATCTCTTTCACTGGCCTGGCGAACTCGACTTCCCGCTTATCTATGAATACACCCTCGCAAGGTACTTTCATGTTGTCCTGCATTTTTCTATCGTATGCACGAACATAGAATGAATCCTTCCAGCTTGAAATGATGTTCTTGTGGCTGATTTTATCAAACGCGAGCTTAAGGGCCTCCTGATAATTGAAGAGTTTTACTTCGACGATGCTCCTGATCGATTCATCCTTGCAGATCACCTCATTTTTCATGCTGCTCACCAGTGTGCGGGCAAGGGGATAAGACGTCGATGTTATAAGGGCGAGCCATAGTGATGACAGCCGCGGCGATAAAAGAGGTACACTGAGGATAAGTCTTTTTAAACCACGCGTTTTCGCAAACTGGTATAACATTTCCTTGTACGTAAGGATCTCTGTTCCACCAATATCAAAAGACTTGTTATACATTTCAGGTTTCAACATCGCCGCGAAAAGATATTCGAGAACATTTCGGATAGCAATCGGCTGGCATCGCGTCTTGAGCCATCGGGGAGCCACCATGACAGGAAGCTTTTCTACGAGATCACGGATAATTTCAAATGATGCACTACCCGAGCCAATGATAATGGCAGCTCTCAATACCGTTACAGGTATCGCGGAATTTCGTAAGATGTCCTCTACATTTTTTCTGGATTGCAGATGGGTTGATAAATTTTCATCGTTTACGATTCCGCTGAGGTATATAATTTGTTTTACTGACGAATCCTTTGTCAGACCGACAAAATTAGTCACGGAAGTAGTTTCGCTTTTCCTGAAATCTTCCGCTACGGAACTCATCGAATGGACTAAATAGAATGCTACATCGACCTCCAGCCTTGTTGTGGATAATGAATTTGCATCACTCAGATCACCTTCAATCACTTCGATGGATTTAAGCGCTTCCGGCGTGAAACCCTCCCAGTCAAATTTGTGATAATTGCGCACAAGACATACCACAGAATGTCCCGCATCGACCAGCACCGGCAGAAGCCTTCGTCCGATGTAACCAGTCGCACCCGTTAAAAGAATTCTCATTTATTCGTTTTTCACCTATCCGCGAACGGAGAAGGGTAGATATAGCTTAACATCACATAACAAGTATCGCATTAACAAGCAGGCCCTCGGTTTGTTATTTATTCACTAAAATCTGAGCCTTTCTCATTGATCATTTCTTACGATTGATGGGAAGGGGACCAAGTTCCTGTCCGAATAATGGCAGCATCTGGTTCACTTTATCCATCCGGAAGGTAACTTTGCCTTGTTCCAGGTCGCGGATAAATCGCAGTCCTCCTCCGGCATTTAACGCTAGATTGGGCTGCGTGAGTTTAAGCCCTTTCCTTCGTTGTTTTATATATGTTGCCGGAAGCGTCCTTTTTAAGGTACAAATATTTTTATTTTTGGTGCCTACTGGGAAGTGTTTCAGTTACTTGCGACTGAATAAATTAAGCCGTAAAGTAAATGACAAGAGAATCCATTCTTTAACAGAGATCAAGCCGATAAAAATTTTATGATAAAAAAGATAAAAAAGCAACTTGCACAATTTAAAAAAAATAAGGACCTCGGCAGCTACCTAAAAGCCGAGGTGTTATATCATGATGGCTGTTGCCAGGTGCTAAGCAGATCAGACAAGGCGTTTGACGTACTGATATCTGATCATAACGATGAAGATCTTGAGATAAGTATAGAAGAAGTTAGCGAGGGAATCCGCTTTTACCCTGACAACAAGGGACATCTCTGGAATGAATACGGCATTGCAGCGCTGATGCAGGTAAAGGAGGAGCTGGAAAGGCTAGATCCTAAACCGTCCCTCCAGGGCAAAGTATATACCCGGCAAGGCATGATAAAACGTGTACTGAATGAGCGCAGGGAAAAGGCCGTTAAAGGCAGTTATAAAATAAAATTTGCAGACAATATTTATGGTGAACATAGTCTAACCAATGAAAAGGGAGTACAGTATAAAGTCACCCTGCACGATTTCGAGCGAGAGACGGGGTACATCAATAACCCCGACTGGAAAACAAATAAGCTGGGAACCACTAAACATATCATGTACGCTTTCGAAAAGCTCAAATCCAACCGAAAACTCTACAACAGGCTGAGTAAAAGATATCCGTTTGTCGAGATATACCTTGATCCCCTCAATGAATACCGTATTACATGGCACTATCCGCATCCGTTGAATCCGGCAATTGCCAAGCTTATTCGAAAGTATTTTAGGAAAAAGAATTACGTGGATGACGGGTCTGTAAAAGACTTTTTACTCTTTATCCGCGATGCAAATCACTTTCCACAGATTGTTATCCGGCAGGAGGTAGAAGAGAAAGTAAGAAAGGCATGGGATACCGAAATGCTGCAAACTGTTAAGAAAGCAACGAAACTGGACTTTTCCCTGCTAAAGGTACCGCTGTTTTCTTATCAGGAGGAGGGCGTGGCATTTGCGACATTCCGTGAAGGAGCTATCATAGCCGATGAGATGGGACTCGGAAAAACCATTCAGGCAGTGGCTACAGCGGTCATGAAGAAAGTGATCTTTGGGTTCAGGCGTACTTTAGTTATTTGTCCTGCATCCCTCAAAGAACAGTGGCGTCAGGAAATAATAAAATTCTCGAACGAAGACGCTGAAATAGTGGATGGGTTGCCTGAACACCGTACCCTCGTATATGAGAAAAGCAATGCTTATTTCCTGATCCTGAATTATGAAACAGTACGCCGAGACTGGCAAGTCATCAACCGGATGGAACCTGCCTTTATTATTCTCGATGAAGCACAAAAAATAAAAAATTTCTCTACGATCACGGCGCAAAGTGTTATGCTGCTTAAGAAAAAGCACGCCTTGGTCATCACCGGCACACCTATCGAGAACAGGCTTATCGATCTTTATTCTATCGTCCAGTTCGTTGATCCATCTTACCTCAGTCCGCTTTGGGAGTTTTCATACCAGCATTGCTATTTTGACAAAACCAACAAACATAAGATCACAGGTTACTATAATTTGCAAGAGCTTAGCAGCCGCCTAAAGTCAATCCTTATCAGGAGGGAAAAAAGGAAGGTACTTAAAGAACTTCCAAATATTACAGAGCTCACAATTCCCGTGTCGCTGCACGAACGTCAGCAACGGTTCCATGCCAATTACGCGAAAGGCATTGCAGCGATTCTCAGAAAAAAATTTATTTCACCGTATGATCAGCAGAAACTCATGCTCTTGATGGCCAACATGCGTATGGTTTGTGATTCTACTTATCTGGTAGATAAGGAAACATCTATTTCACCAAAGCTGGAAGAGTTGAAGGAAGTGTTGTTGGAGAAGCTTGACTTGGCCAATAGCGACCGAAAGGTGATCATTTTTTCTGAGTGGGTGACAATGCTTAACCTTATTGGGAAATTATTGCATGAATGTGGAATAGGCTTCGCACAGCTTAGTGGAAAAGTGGCTGTTAAACACCGCGACCAGCTTGTTAAAAAGTTTGGAACTGATTCCAGATGCAAGGTTTTTTTATCAACCGAAGCTGGCGGCACCGGACTTAACCTGCAGGTAGCGGATGCGGTGATAAATATTGAACCTCCCTGGAACCCGGCCAAGAAGAATCAGCGGCTTGGCCGTATCGACAGACTCGGCCAGCGGAGTAAAAATCTTACTGTAATCAACTTCATTACACGCAATTCCATTGAAACCAGCGTTGCATCAGGACTTGCGTTAAAGCAAAATCTTTTTGAAAGCGTACTCAACGAAGATAACATTCTGGATTCGCTGGATTTTTCGGCATCAGGAAAAGCGCAATTCCTTCAGGAACTGGAAAAAATAATGGACGGACTTGTCAATGCTACCCCTCCCGAAAATGAAACAGAAAAACAGCTTGAAACGGATAATGTCAACGTCCTTCAGGAGATCTTGTCAGAGGAATTCGTTGTGGAAATTCCTATAAAAGAAAAGAACGATAAAGTCACACAACAAGCAGAATCTATGGCGAAGGTAATGAACCAAGGTATGGAGTTTTTAGCAGGCTTGTTTAAAATCGCCACAGGGAAGGATATGGGCATTGAAAATCAGAAGATTGAAATTGACAAGGAAACAGGGGAAGTGGTAATGCGGTTCAAACTTCCAACCTTATAATATCTGGTTAAATTATAGTATGGCTTTATGATCTGCAATAAATTTTTCAAATGTTGTGGCAGGTTTGCCTGTTATCTTACCCAATCAGTAATGGTAGCTTCCCTCTGAAATCGTGGTAGGTAATGTAGTATGATCATGACGAGGATAAACGCAGGTTATACTTTCTCTTTGCGCTTGCCGCCACCTCTCCCACGTTGCGAACATCGATCAGTGTAAATTTGACATTCCCAGCGGGAAGAAAAATCATTTTTTTTTTTGCAACTAAATCTCCACGAAGCGTTGTCTTGTCTCTATAGTTTTCCTAAAGCGTGGGATATTGCTAAGCTAGATGCGTTTCATGGATTGCAGAAGTCGCAAAATTGGCCCTCACAATACAGTATTCCGTCCGGGTACTCTATTTCATTTTTGTAACTACATTTTTTACAAGTGTAAACATTCTTAAAGACACGTTCTGTTGGCCTAAAGCAATTCTCACAAGGAAGTCCTGTTAACCATTCCGTTACCCCGAACCCAGGCCATGAACAAACGGGGCATACACTTTGTAATTTATGCAGGAGGCTTACCGCTGCTTTCTCTATTACTTTCATTCTCCTGGGGTTATACATCGCACGCATGTCTGTTTCAATCAATACCCTTCCATCTTTGGAGGCATTTATGCATCTCCATACTGCTTCATCCAATATACTCTCATTTGTTATCCCTTTGAACAGAAGGGGCTCACTGTTGTGTTGGTTGGGCCTAACAACAATTCCATGCGAAGGAAAACCACAGTTTGTTGAAAATTGCATAGCTTCTTTAACGGATTTTACTTCTGCCTGACTAAAGTTTGTGTCTGCTGAAATTTCCCACGCGGCAACCTCTATGTCATGGAGAGCATCAACAAACAATATCAGCTCGATGTCTGCGGGGACAAAAAGCAATTGAGGGTGGGGGCCAAAACTTCCTTCGCTGGAAATGGCTATATACTCACCTGAAATTTCAAGCGCTTTTTTGGCCTTAGATTGTGCTGCCTCAAGTTGAGTGCCTTTACGTGGTGCGTCTCCTGTAAAAGATCCAAACTGGTCGGTATCAATATCATTTAATACTGATAGCTTCATTCCTAAAGGTTTCAATAAAGGAAAAATTACCGATTCCTTTTTATGCAACGTAATAAATACACCGCTTCTATTGGTAAAAAAGCCATGTGCCGTCATACGCTAGATTATTTTTTCTCCGGGATACATCCCTTAGATGCCAAAGAAACGTTTTTCATCTGTGTTTAGTCAGTTGATCGAGATTAAATCATTGTATGAGATACCATTGTAAAATATTTTTTTATTTACGCCTGAAGGATTGAGT
>JANNPM010000251.1:0-2977 GCA_031400145.1 Chryseolinea sp.
TCCTATTTCGGGATTTGCATTTGTAAGTGAATACACCACGCCAAACTCTTCAACACAAGTCTGTGAAAATTCGGTATGGATCTTGAGTTTTTCACCGCATAGTGATTGAACGTAGGAGGTTTGCGTGTATCCGTTGGCTGGAGAATAGTTAATGGAAAACGGATTCGCGAATGGTACTCTGTAGGGCGTGTCAACAATTGACGACGTGGACGTTGATGCTTTAAATGTACCTGGCGAAATTGGTCTGACAGGCACGACCAGTGCTTCGTACCACGTCGACTTCGTCACACCCGCATCTGCGACTAACTCAATTGTATAATTTTTTCCAAAATTTTTATTCCCATTCAACCACGCTGTAACTTCATTCTGAATCTGGGGATCCATCCCGTAATCGCGTGCATTGGTGCTTTTGTCCGTCAGGTCTATCCAATCGGTATACCGGCTAAATTCACCGTCACCCGTCTGAAATCCGCTAACGTTACTGTACTGATAGGAAACTCCGTCCACGTCGAATGTACCATTATTGTCATAGTCAATATAAAGTCCCGCACGTGAGGCAGGATCAAGTGGTTCATTGCTCTCTCCCACGTGATAGTGAAAAACAATCGCATACCAGTGGCCACATCCATCATTGGCAATCCAAAGTCCGCCAGAATGGCCAAAGCCGACCTGCGATAAAATCGCCAGAAAAAAAGTAAGTATAACTTTAGCCTTCATAATAATAATAACCACTAACGAACTCTGCCATTCGGCGCGAAAAAAATACACGAATACTCATCTGTTCAGCTGCCGCGTGCCGGACTCATTCAAAAAATGCTACCAGACTGACATCTCGCGTGTTAATCGTGGACGAATGATCTTTTTCAGATCGTACGTTACCAGTATCTCGTTGGTACCGCTGCCGGTCATCTGTGCGTCTCCTGTTGGTATCTCATGGGCATATCCAATTCTTAATCGTTTCATGCGAAAACCTACGTTCAATGAATAGGCTAATCTGTTCCGATAGCCAAATCCCAGCCATGCGGCATTGTAGAACACACCTTTTATTTGCCCCTCAATTGTTTCATCCAACTGATCATCAAATCTCAGCAATGCATTAAGGACCAATCCAACCTTGTCCGACACCGCGCGCCTGTACCCGCCCTGTATTACGTGATGTACCAGGCTGTTATTGCGAAAATAGTCGTTATCACTTTTACTGATACTCCCGGCAATATTTTGCATCGCGTAGCCACCGTAAAAATTTTGGCCGGTTATTGCCAAGCCAAGATTGAAATCCAGCCGGCCGGATCGACTCGTCTGATTGGCGTACTTCGATAGTGAGGGGTCGTTCGACTCTTCGGACGTTAACTTACTGCCGTCCAGACTTTGCAAATGGTAAGCAATCGCTCCGCCCGCCTGAATACTGATCTTTGCAGTAAGGTTAATCCGCGATCTGTAGCAGATAAAGATCTGATTCTCCACAAATGGTCCGTAGCTATCATGCAGAACCGACAGTCCGGCGGAGTGCTGAATTCCAGCTTTTGGGGCCTGCATCTCTCCCTCAACTGCGACAGCTTTATTTTCCTGATAGTCCGAAAGATTTACTTCACCGGAAACAAAAAATGTTTTCGGTGCACCATTGAAGCCAGCCCATTGATTACGGTAATATGATTTGATCATCGAGCCCTGAAATCCGGTAAATGCAGGGTTGTAGTACTGTTGAAAGATCGAAAAATTGGAAGAGTGCTTTCTGTTCTGCGCACGGACACTTTCGCAAACAAAAAGTACTAAGATGACAAGCATGATTTTTTTCACGACTTAGATCTTTAGTTGTGGCTAATGGAACTGCTTCGCGACTTAATTGGGATCCATAGCATTGATATTATTTTTATAATTATAGACCCAACGAGGCAATCTTCCATAATGCGCTATCGTCAATATTATTCCCCGCCTTAATCTTGACCGAGAATAAAATCGTGAGAAAAAAGGTGAGTAGAATTTTGATATCCATAAGAATAACGGTTAACGGACTTATACTCCTTCAGCCTCAAAAACGCCGGACAATGTTTTACTTATCAGACCTCAGAAGTGATAGACTTCGCTTCACAAACGTACTAGCGCTCAACTATTGATCCTTCAGCCGAAATCTGATTTTTTGACTCAGGATAAATCGCAGAAACCGGGTTAAATCGCACTTCGGTCCATCTGATTGACTACGAAAGTAAATTTCTCAATATTCGCCGGTACATAATCCCAAAATCAACGATTTCATGCTGTGTTTGACGCAGGAAATCATGATCCACGGTATTTCATCACCAGCGCAAACGGTGACGACAATTTTCCAATAGGAAAACTTTAATAAAGGCGTTAACTCTATAATGTCAATTTAGATTTTCAAAAAATACTAAACCCAACCACCAAATATGAATTCATTTGTTAACCGCAGAGCGTGGCTTAAGCAAACCGCCACGGCAGCAGGAGGCGTCGTAGCCGGTCTTTCGTTTCTAAATGAACTGGAGGCAAAGCCTGCATTTGGAATGAAACCTTTGTCAGGCAAGTCATCGGTACTTGATTATCAGGTACCGTTTCAGGATCGTTCAAACCTCAAGGCCCGTTTATTGGCTAATGAAAATCCATGGGGCCCTTCCAAAAAAGCAGTCGCCGCCATCGGAGAAAGTGCAAGCAAGGGCAATCGCTATGTGTACAGCAGCTCGATGAAGATGGTAGAAATTCTGGCCGCGAAAGAGGGCGTCACAAAAGAACAAATACTCCTGGCCGCCGGGTCAACCGACATTCTTGAAAAGACCGCCTTTGCCCTGTGTATGAAAGGTGGCAATGTCGTATCTGCTGATCCATCGTATCTATCGCTGGTTAATTCAGCGCAGGCTATCGGTGCTTCCTGGTAGAATATTCCCCTTCGCCCCGATTTTGCTCACGATCTTGACGCTATGGAGTAGGCTATTGTCGCTGATTACAAATTGGTCTTTGTATGCAA
>JANNPM010000355.1:0-15764 GCA_031400145.1 Chryseolinea sp.
GCTCGTTGGTGTCGTCCGCATTGGCGGGCAGCACGACCACACGGGTCGAAGAAGTCATCGGCGGTTCGGTAATCCGTGTCGTCAGCGACCAGTCAAACCTTGTCCACGTGACATGGACTGAAACGGTTCGCAGTCTCAGGCTGACCCGTACGCATCCTGTGGACAAGCTTTCGTTTGAAACCGGTAACTGATGAAGCAGCGGTGACAATGAACGTACAAGTCAGGATCCTTGCCAGCTGCCTCTTCTCCGCGGCATTTTTGGTTGCCTGCGACCTGGAGAAAGAAGCCTGCGTTTTTAAACCGGAAACTGACGGTATAAGTGTTTCGGTAAAAATCGAGCAATTACAGGATTCTTTCCTCAACGTCGGGTCAAGGGACAAGCTTGTATCCCTGTTAAGACAACATCCTGTCGTTCGGGACGAGATTTTTCGCCGCGCGGAATATCCGTCCGACTCGGTTTTTATCGATGAGCTTTTTTCCCGGCTTAATAATCCATACCTGGATACACTGTCAGGTGAAGTAACCCGGGTATTTGGTGATCTGTCGGCGCTCACGGGCGAATTTCAGGAAGCGTTTACCAACCTCAAATATTATTATCCCGATTTCGTTCCGCCCAAAATAAAAAGTGTTGTTTCAGGATTCGACTCGGATCTATTCGTTTCCGATTCGCTCATCGTTATCAGCCTTGATTTTTATCTGGGCAGAGGCGGTAAATACAGACCAAAAATCTACGACTATCTTCTTAGAAAATACGATCCCAATGATATTGTTCCCTCGTGTCTGTTGATCTACGGAATCAGTGACAGGTTCAATAAGAGCGATGTCAGTGATCGTACCGTACTGGCTGACATGGTAGCGTACGGAAAGTCATTCTATTTTGCAAAGCATATGTTACCCTGCGTTCCGGACAGCGTGTTTATCTGGTATACGCCGGGAGAGATTACGGGGTCTAGAAAAAATGAAGACCTTATTTGGGCTAGGTTTGTGGAGAGTAAGGTGCTATTTTCAACCAATCACAAGATAAAGCAGGATTATCTCGGTGAAAGGCCGATAACGATACAGGTAGGCGAAAAATGTCCGGGACGGATCGGACAATGGGTGGGCTGGCAAATTGTAAACAAGTATGCAGACGCGCATTCTTTACAGACACTACCTGAATTAATGCGGATCCATCAGGCACAGCATATATTCAAAGAGTCATCCTATAAGCCAGGCAGGCCGTAGCACGCACGACATTATCAAATCCTTAGTCATAAAATCCCATAATCCTAATTCACATGCGACAAAAAATTATAGCTGGCAACTGGAAAATGAATAAGACCTTCGATGAATCCAGGATACTGGCTTCCGAAGTGAAAGGGATGGTCACCGATGAAGTTAAGGGGGATGTAAAAGTTATCCTTTGCGTGCCTTACCCTTATTTGACGTCGCTACTTAAGTTGATCGGGAGCGACACACGCATCTCAATTGCTGCCCAGAATTGCAGTGAGCATGAGTCCGGTGCCTATACCGGCGAGGTATCCGCAGCCATGATTGCTTCCATTGGAATAAATTACGTGATCCTGGGGCACAGCGAACGCCGGCAATATTTTGGTGAAGACGGGAAGCTACTTGCCAAAAAAATTGACGTCGCTCAGAAGCACGGTCTGACCCCTGTTTTTTGTTGTGGAGAGCCTATCGAAATTCGAGAAAGCAATGGTCACGAGGACATGGTCAAAAGACAAATCGAAGAAAGTCTTTTTCACCTTTCAGCATCACAGCTTGAAAAGGTCATAATTGCCTATGAACCAGTCTGGGCGATCGGAACCGGAAAAACAGCCACTACGCAGCAGGCGCAGGATATGCATAGTGTTATTCGAAGACACTTATCGTCGAAGTATGGCCAGGCCGTTGCAGATTCCATATCAATTCTGTATGGCGGCAGCGTAAATGTATCAAATGCAAAGGAGTTGTTCAGTTGCCCGGATGTAGACGGTGGCCTTGTCGGTGGTGCCTCGTTAAAGTCAAGGGACTTCACGGACATAATCAAATCAATATGAAGTTCAGAAATCGCTCCGGCGCATTGACAACCATCGTGGCCACCATCAAGGCATGTTCCATACCCGCCTGAAGGTGACTTGCGAGCCTGAATTCGCTGAGTTGCTGATGGCAGAAATCGGCGAGGCAGGCTTCGACAGCTTCCTTGAAACGGATAACGGCTTTGAAGCCTATGCCGAGATGGAAAATTACGACAAAGAGGCGCTGCAGAGCATTAAGGAAAAATATACGGTCCGGACGCGGCTAACCTTCGAGGAGGACAAGATTCAAAAACAAAACTGGAATGAGTTGTGGGAAAAAAGTTACCAGCCAATTGTGGTTGACAATAAGTGCCTTATACGCGCCGAATTTCATCAGATCGATTTAAGGTATCCTTATGAATTAATCATTACACCGAAAATGTCTTTTGGCACCGGTCACCATGAGACAACCTATCTGATGATTAAGAATCAGATGGGCATTGAGCATCATGCGAAACGGGTGATGGATGCTGGATGTGGAACTGCGATATTATCGGTAATGGCTTCCAAACTCGGTGCGAAGGAAGTTGAGGCATTTGATATTGACGAGTGGAGTATTGCCAACAGCATGGATAATATTGCCCTGAATCATTGCACAAATATCCGACATCAGCAGGGCAAGCTTTCAGAACTGCAGTTCGAAGAACTCTTTGACTTCATCCTGGCAAACATCAACAAGAACGTTTTGCTTGATGAGATCAGGTTATACAACGATCATTTGAAACCCAACGGCGAATTGCTTGTAAGTGGATTCTACACGCATGATATTCCGGATCTTGCGGAGGAAGCAGCGCGCTATGGTCTGCTGCCGAAGCGGCGCGATGAAAAGGATGGTTGGGCATGCATGTTGTTTAAAAAAAGTAGCGCTGGTAACGATATCTCAGATCGTTATTTATAAAGTTTGACCAGTGCAGTTAAAGTGTGAAGCCCGTTGTTTCGAAATATTTTATTTGAGATGTTATCTTTCTATTGTTCGTTGCTCTATATTTCTCGCGTGCTCGCTTTCCTAAAGATCAGCAAACATGAAACCTGCCGTATTCTCAAAACTTGCCATCATGATGCTCCTGGAATATTTCATTTGGGGGGCGTGGTATGTGACGCTGGCAACGTACATGAAGGAGCATTTAGATTCCACAGGAATTCAAATAGGTTCCGCCTACAGTGCGCTGGCAATCGCTACCATGATATCCCCTTTCTTTATCGGCATGGTGGCAGATCGATATTTTGCTGCGCAGAAGATCCTCGGAATTTTTCACCTGCTTGGCGCAGCACTTCTTTACCTTGCTACGCAGGTCGATAGTAACGGTTCCTTTTACTGGATTATCCTCGTTTATTCATTGCTTTATATGCCTACCATTGCGCTGTCCAACAGTATTGCCTTTACTCAAATGACCGACCCCGGCAAACAGTTTCCATGGATCAGGGTGTTTGGTACAGCGGGATGGATCGTGGCGGGCCTTATGATCGCTGCCCTGGGGATTGAAAAAACATCGTCGACGTTTTACATGGCTGCTGTAGCCTCTGCCGCGCTGGGGATTATCTCGTTTATCCTTCCAAATACCTCCCCCAGAGCACAAGTTGATGGAACAGCATCAAGCGCCGTGGGCACTGAAGCATTTGTCTTATTTAAAGACCGGCCATATTTGATTTTTTTCATTGCTGCAATCCTCGTATGCATTCCGCTTTCGTTTTATTACGAGGGCGCCAATCTTTTTCTGAACGACCTGGAATTGGAAAATCCTGCAGGAAAAATGATATTGGGTCAGGTATCAGAGGCGCTTTTTATTCTAACTATACCCTTTCTATTTTATCGTATTGGAGTTAAGAAGATGTTGTTGCTCGGCATGAGCGCATGGATACTGCGTTATGTCTGCTTTGCTTACGGCAATACGGGCGAAAACATCTGGATGCTATATGCGGGAATTATTCTGCATGGTATATGTTATGATTTCTTCTTTGTCACAGGATACATGTATACAGAAAAGAAGGCTGGCCAGAAAATCAAAAATGCCGCTCAGGGTCTGTTTACTTTTGCAACGTATGGGGTAGGCATGGTGATAGGAACGTTATTCGCGGGCCTCACAGTGGACCATTACACAGTTGCCGGAGAACATCAATGGCAACAAATCTGGCACGTCCCAGCTTTTATAGCGGGTGGTGTGCTTATTTACTTTATTATTTTCTTCAAAGAAAAGGCCCTGATTGAAAAGGCAGCCTGACCATATTACTGTAATCGATTAAATATGAATATAGCGATGTTAGGCTCGGGGTTTATCGGTCGTTTCTATGCCGACTCCCTGCAGGGTTATCGTAGCAAGGATAAGATCGTAACCATTTATTCGCGAAAGGCGGAGAGTGCAAAGAAATTTGGTCAGGATTATAAAGTACCTTTTACGACAACTTCGTTGGAAGAAGCTATCAACAGGCCTGAAGTGGAAGTAGTTTGTATCGCCCTACCCAACAATCTGCATGAAGAAGCTGTGATGCTTTGCTGCAAATATAGAAAGGCTGTAGTCACCACCAAGCCCCTCGGAAGAAACGGCACGGAAGCAAAACGGATGCTCGATGCGGTAGAGCAAGCGGGAATTTTTAATGGATATCTTGAGGACCTGGTTTACACACCCAAGTTTATAAAGGCTCATGCAAGCGTGCGGAACGGCGCCTTGGGACGAATCCTTTGGGCTAAATCCAGGGAGACGCATCCCGGTCCGCATTCCGATTGGTTTTGGGACATTGAACAGGCTGGTGGCGGCTGCATACTTGACCTGGGATGTCATTGCGTGGAGATCACCAGGAGCTATATCGGTAAAGACATCAAGCCCATAGAAGTGATTTGCTGGGCGGATACACAAGTAAAACCAATTGATGCGGAAGACCATGCGATTGCATTGATCAAGTATGAAAATGGAGCTATCGCGCAGTTTGAAGTGAGCTGGACCTTTCGCGGTGGCCTCGACCTCCGGGATGAGGTGATGGGCACGGAAGGCACTATCTGGATCAACAGCTTTCTGCGCACTGGTTTTGAAATGTTTACGACCGGTAAAGGCGGAGATTACATTGCGGAAAAAGCCGAGAGCAATTCGGGCTGGTTGTTCCCTGTTGGCGATGAACTTAATGAGCTCGGCTATAACCATATGTTCATGGACATGTTCAACGCACTGGAAAAAGGCGTCGCACCGAAAGAGACATTCTACGATGGATACGTTGTTAACGCCGTCTTGGATGCAGCATACAAATCTGCCCGCACAAAGCTCTGGGAACCCGTTGTGCTGGAGATTTGGCGCGGCCAATCGGGCCTTTCAAAGGACCAGCACCTGGTAGCATACGATGACGAACACTATCTGGTAAAAGAAGAAATCACACACTTTGGTGCGAAAAAACTTATCCTGAAGAACAGGCACACCGGCAAGATCTTTGAAAAAGAAATGTGACGGTCGGATCAGCGTAGCTAACGCCCTGGCCTCTCAGCCGGCTCCGCCCCTTCCTGAAACAGCGCGACAAAATTCCTGCTCAACATCTTCCTCGAGTATTTGGAAAGCGCAAGATTCCGCGCAGCATGCTGATAGCGCTCGAGAAGTGCGCGATCGTTTAGAAACGGCCTGATCACCCTGACAAAATCGCCCGGCTGTTGCCTGTTGATATATGCTCCGCATCGTTCCGAATCGATCTCCTGCTTTATCCATCCCCCGAAATTTATCAGAATAAGCTTTCCCGCTGCCAGCCCGTCAAAATATTTGTTGGGTGATCCGGTTTCCAGAATTGCGTAGGGCTTGTAGCTTACAAAAATCGCATCTGCGATGTTGAGAAGATCTCTCACACCTGACCGATCGGCAAAAGGAATAAAGGAAAAGTTAGACAACTTTAAACGGGCAACAGAATCTTTATGCCGACTAAGCAACGCGCCTTCTCCACAAATAACGAAATGCACATTTAAGTCTTCCTTTTCACTAGCCCTGGCGCATTCAATAAAATAATCTAACCCATTGGCTACGCCTACGGCACCGATATAGGAAACAACAAACTTGTTCTTCAGACCGTATTGTTGAACCAGGTCGGAATTCTCAGGTTGCTTCTCATAGAAATCCGTATCGGCCATGTTCGAAATCATATGGATGGTGATTCCGGGAACCTTTAGTTCAATGGAGGATTTAATGGCGCTTGACAATGCAACCACCGCTTTCGCTTCACTATAGATGAAACGCTCTAGACGAAACAAAAACATCTTCAGGAAAGAGTTTCGCACGTAACCCATAGCAATAGGAGCGTCCGGCCATAGATCGCCCACTTCAAACATGTAAGGTATCTTCTTTGTCCTCTTTAACCACCACGCGGCAACACCGGTAGTCAGCGGGACTGATATTGCGTAGCAGATCCGAACGTCCTCAAAAGTTTTAGCAAGTTGTACCGATCGCCAGGCAAAGCGAAGAAAAGACCTGACCCGCTTCCAGAACCCAAAGGCATTGTAGTATGGAATGGGTAGGTAATTTATTTCAATGTTTTCAAGCATCACCTTTTTATGATTCGGGTGATCTCCTGCAGTAACAACAATAGGCTGAAAGCCGTTGTCGGCCAGAGCTCTTGCCAGGTAGTAAGAGCGAAGCGCTCCACCGCTTGCCGGAGTCCTAAAATGCTGATGAAGTATCAAGACTTTCACCTGACAAAGAAGAGCAGAATCAGTGAAAGTGAAAAGTTCGTCTCGCTACGAAGTGCGCGCTATTCGGGACTTAACCGGCAACAGGCAAAATAGCGTTTCAATTTCACGATGGTGGAGGCGCGAAAGAAAGATGGAGATAAGTTGAAAGAAGAATTGTGGGACGACGCGAACCGTCTCGAATTCCTACAACATTACGTCCCGCTTTCTATAAAGCTTTGCGAATAGCAAAGGATGTTTTGAACCACGCTGGATGAAGGCTCCAGTTGTGATGAATCCATGCTTTTTTTCGTTTCGCACAGCTCAGTGAAAAGACCTTGCAATTCACTGTCGCAGATCAGCGCATTTTCAATCACTGTCGTCTCCTTCTCCGTGGTCTCGTGGTATAAATACCTGATCAAGTCCGTTTGGGTAAATATTTTTGTCATAGGCTCTGTTTTTCACCATCCGTTTCCGCAGGTTAATGAGCGCGTATCGCATTCTGCCCAAGGCAGTATTGATGCTCACTCCCGTACGTTCGGCAATTTCCTGAAAACTCATCTGCAGGTAGTGTCTCATGATCAATACTTGCTTTTGCTCTACAGGTAGCTCCTTAATTAAGGTCCTAAGCTTTGACCGGGTATCTCTGAAGATTTGTTTATCTTCCACGGATTCTACGGCAAATTGCATGGAATTAAAAAGTCTGCTTCCATCCTCCAACACCACTTCCGGATAGCGCTTGTTCTTTCTGAAGTTATCTATCGCCAGGTTGTGGGCAATCCGACTTATCCAGGGCAAGAATTTTCCCTCCTCGTTGTAGCGGCCACTTCGAATTGTGTTGATCGCTTTAACGAAAGTTTCTTGCAAAAGATCTTCTGCGGTATATCTGTCTTTGACGATCAGGTAAATAGCGGTGTAGATCCTGGATTTGTGTCGGTTTAAGAGCACCTCAAAAGCTTCTTGGTTACCGTTCTGATACAGTGACACCAGTTGGCTGTCACTTAATCTGCTATCAATCATTCTGTCTCACATTTAGGTAACGTAGATGTCTCTCTCGATATTGTATGGGGTTATTGGAACAAATTGGTTTGAAAAGATATAAAAACTCCCGACAAGCGCAAAAAATTTTCACAAATTCTTGTCTCCCATAAAATTTATTTCCCTATTTGCTCGCAAATAGGCATTTTAAGGTCATGGCGGTTAGCAAAAAAAGAGTGATAAAAAGTCTCGAGAAGCTTTCGGAAGACTTGGTTGAACTAATACACAATCAATATCCCAATGGCTATGAAAGTAGTATTACACGGATCAGCAATGCAAAGCGTGAGCCAATTTTTGTATTTCCGCTGGAAACAAACGATGCCGTTTATCTCGTGAAGGTCCCTGCGACAAAAAACAGCGATGGGGAGTACGATGTGGAGACAAAACCGGAGCCGGAATTTGACAAGGGTGAAGACGCCTTTGATCCCGCAGAACCCTTTGAAGCCGCGACGCCCGAAACCGAGGACGAGCCTGAACGGGATTTTGATGATGAAGGCGGGAGACGGAAAGGACGCGAAGAAAGCTACGATCCGGATTTCGATAACTGATAACGTAAAGTTCTCAGGTAATGAACACCATCTCGGAAGATGGTGTTTTTGTTTGCAGCAGGCTTCAGAAAGTCAATCAATATTTCGTAGGTTATGTTTTTCGGTTACGGGTTGCCATCCGAAGACCTTGGGTTTTTTAATTATACATAATGACTGATTACGTGACGAAAGCTCCATTACCAGAGGTCGATTCATATTTGGATGAACTGAGCCCCAAGGACTTCATTATCATAAAAAGGGCAAGGGTCAACAACCTCAAAAATCTTAGTGTTGCTATACCCCGAAACAAACTTGTAGTTATTACGGGTCTTTCCGGGTCCGGCAAATCTTCTCTCGCGTTCGATACGCTCTTTGCCGAGGGTCAACGCATGTACGTTGAGAGTCTTAGCTCTTATGCGCGCCAATTCCTGGGAAGAATGGAGAAGCCAGAGGTTGACTACATCCGGGGGGTTTCTCCGGCCATTGCTATCGAGCAGAAGGTAAACACACGCAATCCCAGGTCCACGGTAGGCACAACTACCGAAATTTATGATTACCTGAAGTTGCTTTTTGCCAGGATCGGCAAAACGTATTCACCTGTTAGCGGTAAAGAAGTGAAACGCGACACGGTAACGTCGGTTGTGGATGCGATAAATCGCCTTCCAGCACAAACGAGGATAATGGTCGCCAGTCCGTTGCCAGTCAAGAAAGGCAGAAAACTGATTGATGAACTCAACCTATTGCTGAGCAAAGGATTCGCCAGGGTTTTAATTAACGGCCAGGTAAAATTCATTGAGGAACTTACCGGTCCGGGAAGTGAAGTCAAGAAAAAGAAACCAGCCAAAGACACGGAAAAAGTTGAAGTGCTGATAGACCGCTCCGCTGTCAATCCTGGTGATGATGATACTATATTCAGACTCTCTGATTCGGTGCAAACCGCTTTCTTCGAAGGGGAAGGGGATTGCACCGTTTATACGGAAGGGTTCGGTCCTATGTATTTCTCCGACCGTTTCGAGATGGATGGTATGAAGTTTACCGAGCCTTCCATCAATTTCTTCAGCTTCAATAATCCGTTTGGCGCCTGCCAGACCTGCGAGGGATTTGGCAAGGTATTGGGCATCGATGAAGACCTGGTTGTTCCTGACAAGTCCTTGTCGGTATACGAAGGAGCGATCGCGCCGTGGCGAAGCGAGACCATGTACGAGTGGCAGAAGCCGCTATTGAAGAATGGTATCAAGTTCGATTTCCCCATTCACCGGCCTTACAATGAATTGACTAAGGATCAACAGGATCTTTTGTGGAGCGGCAACAGCTATTTCGAAGGTATCCGCGCATTTTTCAAATACCTTGAGACAAAGACCTACAAAATCCAATACCGCGTGTTGCTGTCCCGTTACCGTGGCAGAACGAATTGCCCGGACTGCAAAGGCACCCGGCTTCGAAAAGACGCGCAATATGTTAAGATAGGTGGCGTATCTATCGCAGACCTGGTCCTGATGCCTATCGAGGAGTTGCTCACATTCTTCACGAAATTAAGGCTACCCGACCACGATAAAAAGATTTCCGACCGGATACTTACAGAAATACGTTCCAGACTGGAGTACATGTCGAAGGTTGGATTGGACTATCTAACGCTCAACCGCCTGACTGGAACGCTCTCAGGTGGCGAATACCAGCGGATCAAACTGGCAACGTCGCTGGGTAGCGCCCTGGTCGGCTCCATGTACGTTTTGGACGAGCCCAGCATCGGCCTTCATCCCAAAGATACCGACAGAATGGTGGGCGTGTTAAAATCGCTACGCGACCTGGGCAACACTGTGATTGTCGTGGAACATGAAGAAGAGATTATGCGTGCTTCTGACCAGATTATCGACATCGGTCCGGATGCCGGTAGCCATGGCGGTGAGTTGATGTTTCAGGGATCTGTTCAGGATATCAAAGGAAAAATCCGATCCCATACGACGGACTACCTCAGCGGTATTGAAGAGATCGTCGTCCCGAAGTCACGCAGGAAATGGAAGGACTCTATAACCATTCACGGTGCGCGTGAAAATAATCTGAAGAATCTTACGGTAAAATTTCCCCTGGGAGCGTTGACGGTGGTCACCGGTGTAAGTGGTTCTGGAAAATCTACGTTGATCAAAAAAATCCTCTATCCTGCCATTGGTCGTTTGAGTGGCTCTGTTTCCGAAACCCCCGGTAAGTATGACAAACTTGATGGCGATTTCGCACGGGTGACGCAGGTAGAATTCGTCGACCAGAATCCAATTGGGAAATCTTCACGTTCGAATCCCATCAGCTATGTGAAAGCATATGACGCGATCCGGCAGTTGTATGCGGACCATCCACTTTCGAAACAGCGCGGTTATAAGCCATCACATTTTTCATTCAATGTGGAAGGCGGGCGTTGCGAGACGTGCCAGGGCGAGGGTGAGATCAAGGTGGAAATGCAGTTCATGGCGGACATCTTCCTCAAATGCGAAAGCTGCCTTGGAAAGCGATTCAAGCAGGAGATTCTGGAAGTGGAAATCAGTGACAAGCATATTGCCGATGTCCTTGACATGACTGTTGAGAGAGGATTGGAATTTTTCAAAGACAAAAGGCTGGTATTTGACAAGATCCTTCCATTACAACATGTCGGTCTAGGTTATGTAAAGCTGGGGCAGTCATCGAATTCATTGAGCGGTGGCGAAGCACAACGCGTCAAGCTCGCCTCGTTCCTTGGTAAAAACTCTCCCGGGGGTCACATTCTGTTTATCTTCGATGAACCAACTACCGGGCTACACTTCCACGACATTTCGAAGCTGCTAAAGGCAGTGAATGCTCTCGTGGACGGAGGCCATAGTGTCATCATCATTGAACATAACCTGGAAATCATCAAGTCCGCGGACTGGGTTATCGACCTCGGTCCTGAAGGCGGTGAAAAACGGGGCGGCACGCTGATGTTTGAAGGCACTCCGGAACTGATGGTCAAAAAAGGAAGGGGTTATACCGCGGAATTTCTCAAGAAGAAATTGAAGTAGCCTGGTTCGCGTGCGTAGCCCTGGTTCAAGCGTTGGCGGGTCAGTGTGACGGGTCTTATTGGTAAGCACCTGCTAACTCACGATTGTCTCTCAATCAGATCTTTCGCAAAGGCAACGAGATTCGCGGTTTTTGCATTGCCACAGCTGAGCTTTTCAAGTTTGGCAAATCCCTTCCTAAAATATTGATTTACTTTTCGTTCCGTTATCGCGGCAAGCTCGAGTTTATCATACAGCGATTTAATAGCCACAACTTTCTGCTTCTTGTTAAATTTTTTCGCCGACAGCCAGTTGATAAGTTCCGGCTTTTGCTGCGCGTCCACCAGCTCCAGCGCTTTGATCAGCAGAAACGTTTTCTTGTTTGCAATGATGTCTCCGCCAACCTGCTTTCCGAATTTTGCCGGATCCGCATACGCATCAAGGAGATCGTCCTTCAATTGGAACCCGATGCCGATGTGAGTGCCGAATTGACGCAAAGCAATGCAGTCAGCCTCAGGGGCGTCAGCAAGTATCCCGCCTAGTTCAAGACTGAATCCGATCAACACAGCCGTTTTCTGCCGGACCATATTGAGGTACTGCAATTCAGATACGATATCTGCCTGCTCAAAGGTCATGTCCCATTGTTGACCCTCGCAAACTTCTACAGCACATTTATTGAAGACTTTCACGGCCTTTTTTATCTTATCCGATTTAATGCCGAGTAGCATTTCATATACCTTAACCAGCATAACATCTCCTGAAAGAATCGCCGTATTTACATTCCACTTTTCATGGACTGTAGCATTTCCTCGACGCAGTGGCGCCTTATCCATAATATCGTCATGCATCAAGGTAAAATTATGAAATGCCTCTACCGCAACGGCATAAGGCAGGATACTGCGAACATCATCCCGATACAGGGAGTAGGCAAATAACGTTAGCATCGGACGCAATCTTTTCCCACCGATGCCCATCAGGTAACGAATGGGCTCATAAAGCGAAGCCGGAGCACTACCATACCTTTGCTTTCCGATCTCCTTTTCAATCCACTTTTGAAATTGCAGCGCCTGAGATGACATACTGAGTATTAATCTTCAGGCACGGGCTTGCCCTGGCCTTGATCGAATACAAGATCGATCATTCGCTTGTCAATATCTGTTTTCTTAACGCGCACGCTTACCCTATCGCCAAGCGTATAGACCTTACGTGTTTTTCTACCGACGATCCGATAATTCTTTTCATCGAATTCATAGAAATCATCCGTCAGGTCTGCGAGTCTTACCATCCCCTCACACTTCGTTGCTATGATCTCAATGTAGATACCCCATTCCGTAACGCCGGAGATCAATCCCTCATAGGCCTTTTTCTCGGCGGAAGCCATGAACTCAACCTGCTTGTACTTGATAGAGGCACGTTCAGCATCCGCGGCACGTTTCTCTCTCTCTGAAGAATGAATACATTTCTCTTCGTACTCGGCCTTGCTAAAAGGTTTGCCTTCATTCAGATAGTGCTGAAGCATCCGGTGTGCCATCATGTCGGGGTATCTTCTGATTGGCGACGTAAAATGCGCGTAGTTATCAAACGCCAGCCCGAAGTGACCTTTCGCATCCGTTGAATATTTTGCTTTCGCCATCGTCCTGATGGCCAGTTGCTCCAGGATATTCTGTTCAGGCTTTCCTTCGATCTCACCCATCAGCTTGTTCAATGAGCTGGAGATAGTTGTTTCGTCTACATTCATCTTATGACCAAACTGTCTGGCGAAAACCGAAAAGTCCTTTACTTTTTCCGGATCCGGAAAGTCATGGGTACGGTATACAAATGTGTTCTTGTCTCTACCCTTTCTAAGATTATATACAAACCCGGCTACCTGCTTGTTGGCGAGCAGCATAAATTCTTCAATTAACTTATGAGCATCTTTTCTGACTTTCGGAATAACTTCCAAAGGCTTGCCCTGCTCATCAAGTTTGAATTTTACTTCTGTAGTCTCGAAATTTACTGCTCCCTTTTTGAAACGTTCCTTTCTTAACTTTTTTGCGATGTTATTAAGGATCTTTAGCTCTTCTGAAAACGTTCCCTCGCCGGTCTCTAACACTGTTTGAGCTTCTTCATAGGAGAAGCGCATAGCAGAATGGATAATTGTTTTGCCGAACCACTCCTTTCTGATTTTCATATTGCTGTCAATTTCAAAGACAGCAGCAAATGTCAGTTTATCTTCACGCGGACGCAGTGAGCATAATTCATTGGAAAGCTTTTCGGGAAGCATGGGTATTGTCCTGTCAACGAGATAGACCGATGTGGCGCGGTCGTATGCTTCCTGATCAAGTATGGAATCCGGCTTCACATAATAAGTCACATCGGCAATATGTACACCCACTTCATAAACGTCATCATCGAGTTTTCTGAAAGATAGCGCATCGTCAAAATCCTTTGCGTCCTCAGGATCAATTGTGAAAGTCGTTATTTGCCTGAAGTCCCGGCGATTTTTAATTTCTGCCGCTGTTATCACTTCATCTATTTCCTTTGATGCTGTCAGCACCTGCTCCTTAAAATTAAAGGGCAGATCGAATTCAGCCATGATGGAGTGTATCTCGGCTTCATTCTCTCCGGCTTTGCCCAGCACATCTACAATTTTTGCTTCGGGCTTTTTGTCGTCCTGCGACCACGATATCACTTCAATGATAACCTTGTCGCCGGTCCGGGCACCATTTACATTTTCCGGATATACGAAAAAGTCCGTATGCATCTTTCTGTAGTCCGGGACGACGAATGCGAAGTTTTTGGAGACTTCGACCTTGCCAACGAAACGTGTTCTATTGCGCTTCAGCACCTTCGTTACCTTCCCCTCCGCATGATCGCCATGGCGGGTAGACAGAATGATGATGCTCACGGTATCGCCGTCAACCGCGCCTGCGAGATCTTTACCTTTGATAAAGATGTCGTCCTTCTCCCCGCCTAAACGTATGTAGGCAAAACGTGAGCTCACGTGATCTACAATGCCAGTGACTTCCTCCTGGCTCGCGCTGCTCTTATAGCGTCCATTGTTCAGGTGCTCCGCCCGTTCATCATCCTCTAACCTATCCAGGATCAGTCCTGCTGCCTTGATGTCATCTTTCTTTTTCAATCCCAGTTTTTTTACAACGTGTTTCAGGGAATATGCCTTGCCAGAGCCGTCATCCAAGATGGAAAGTATCGACGATTTTAATGTTCCTTTCTTATCACTCTTCTTCTTTTCCTTTCTTTTATCTTCTTTTCTCTTTTTACTCATCTTTCACGTGTTAATAATGATTTTTTCGTAGTCACATGGAATGGCCAGACCAAATTATCATCCCTTTGGGTGAACGGGTGCATGGCCATTTCATGCTTTTATTAAAGGCTGCTTTACTGCCAGCCAATATGTGTCACTATTCTCTATTTGAGGCATCGGCAATTTAAGATCCGTTTTTGATAGCATGCTTCATCATTTTTCCGACTGGGTCCGAACTTCCGACAGGGAAGGGGTTAATGAAAAAAATAGCCGTCGTGCCCGTATTACATCTGAGCTGGTGTGCACTCATCACCGGGAACGAAGGTAATAAAATTATTGCGGTTAAGAATATTCAGTCTGCACCGATTACTGTCAGATCGCGGTTTAGGTCGATGGCTTTCAGCCTGAGAAATACCTGGGCCAGTACTACTACATCGCGTACGCAATAATCCTTGATCTTGTCCAGATCCTTATGTTGATGGTAAACATTATTCACGTCACTGCCATCCATATCCGTTTTGCTTGTGGAGATGTTGAAGATTGCCGCAAGTAGGTCGAGGGATGTGTAGTTTTTGAAGTCGCCGAACTTCCACATTTCCATTGTGTCGAGGTGCGGGATATCCCAGGGCTTCCTTCCCGAAATATTCAATGCGACCGGGAGGCTGATGTTATTTACAAGCATCCGTCTGCATAGGTATGGGAAGTCAAACTCCTTTCCATTGTGTGCGCATAGCTTCAAGGTGTTAGGATCCATCTTTTCCACCATCATTTTAAATGCGCACAATACTTCCCTCTCATCGTGCCCATAATAAACCTTGGTTTTCAAGGCGAGCTCTCCTGAATCCGTATCCATGAATTTACCTACTGCAATGCAAATGACTTTACCAAATTCAGCGTAAATTCCTGCGCGGTCCTGGAATAATGTTTCATCAGTTTGTTCTGCATTGCGCCTCAGGCCGTTTGCTTTCCGGGCCCATTGCGCCTTTAGCCGATCATCCAAAAATTCAAAGTCACCCGTGCAGGCTACGGTTTCAATATCAAGAAAAAGTATATCGCGCAACTCCGGGATCATTTAATGTTTATTTCAATATAACGCACTCCTGCAATAGTTCCCCCATCACGAAATCACTCAATCACTAATTATTATGAGTGCAATACCCCTTCCATTTCAAGTTCTTTGATGAAAGAGATGTTGTCTTCGCGTATAGAGTCCGGAACGAATACAAATCGCTTATCAAATATTTGCGTGCCTATGTAATAACTAACCCA
>JANNPM010000378.1:0-4050 GCA_031400145.1 Chryseolinea sp.
CAACAAGATCAAGTATCCTTATAATGTAAACGTCAGTACGCAGGACCTGGCGCTTCAGGCCCTTGACAATGCGCAGAAGACCAGGTCGTGGGTGCAGGAGATCGTTCTTGAGCGCGAGAGACTTTCGAACGACCTGGCTGCTCTTTCAATAACCAAAGTAGTTTATCCGACTGAGGCTAATTTTTTACTGGTAAAGGTTGAAGAGGCCCCATCGATCTACCGACAGCTGATGGAGCAGGGGATAATTGTGCGCGACCGCTCCAACGTGAAGCTTTGTGACGGTTGCCTGCGGATTACCGTCGGCACGCCACGCGAGAATGACCGGCTTATCAATGCATTAAAAAAGATGTCAACCAGTTAATGCAAGACATGAAAAAAGTCCTCTTTATAGATCGCGACGGCACGCTCATCGTTGAGCCCCCGGATGGGCAGATCGATAGTCTCGGGAAACTTGAGTTTTATCCGGGCGTGTTTTATTGGCTGAGTCGCATCGCGACGGAAACAACATTCGACCTGGTAATGGTCACCAACCAGGATGGACTGGGAACAAATAGCTTCCCGGAAAATACATTCTGGCCTGCGCAGCAGAAAGTGATACAGGCCTTTGAAAACGAAGGCGTGACATTCTCTGAAGTATTCATCGATCGATCCTTTGCGAAGGAAAATAAACCCACACGAAAGCCTCAAACGGGAATGCTTACTAAATTTTTCGGTCCTGATTACGACCTGGAAAATTCATTTGTTATCGGTGACCGGATCACTGACGTGGAACTGGCGAAGAACCTGAAGTCAAAAGGCATCCTTATCAACGATGGATCGCTGAAAGCAAAGTTACAAGAAAGGGATCTTGAGAAACAGTGTGTGCTCATTACCACGGACTGGAAAGACGTCCATGCAGTGGTTTGTAACCCGTCACGTAAAGCTACCGTGGTAAGAAAAACGCGTGAGACAGACATACATGTGACCTTGAACCTGGACGGACAGGGTATTTCCAATATTGCAACCGGCCTTGGCTTTTTTGATCATATGCTCGATCAGCTATCGCGTCATGGAAATGTTGATCTCGACGTGCAGGTAGAGGGAGATCTTCATATCGACGAGCATCATACCATCGAAGATACCGCGCTCGCGCTGGGTGAAGCTTTCCTGAAAGCACTGGGTACAAAGCGTGGCATTGAACGCTATGGATATTGCCTGCCAATGGATGACTGCCTGGCGCAGGTAGCTATTGATTTCGGTGGTCGTCCGTGGCTTGTGTGGGAAGCACAGTTCATACGCGAAAAAATTGGCGAGATGCCCACAGAAATGTTCTATCATTTTTTTAAGTCGTTCACCGACACCTCGAAGAGCAATCTGAACATCAAGGTGGAGGGTAAAAATGAACATCACAAGATTGAAGCGATCTTTAAAGCATTCGCCAAATCAATCAAGATGGCTGTAAAAAAAGAAGGCGATCAGTTACCGTCAACGAAAGGGATATTGTAAAATCAACAATCGAAAGGATTCAGACGTGAAGCTCGCAATCATTAAATACAATGCCGGTAATATTCAATCCGTATCGTTCGCACTCGAGCGGCTGAACATGGACTTTATCATCACGGACGATCCGGAAGAGATTATCAAGGCTGACAAGGTAATTTTTCCCGGGGTCGGCGAAGCAAGCACGACCATGGCATACTTGCGTGACAAGAAGCTCGATCAGCTTATCACGGGACTAAAGCAACCTGTGCTAGGCATATGCCTCGGAATGCAGTTGATGTGCGCATATTCGGAAGAGAATGATACGAAGTGCATGGGCATCTTCGACGAACCGGTGATGCGGTTTATTCCATCTGGCGATCAGAAGGTCCCCCACATGGGATGGAACAATCTGACGCGAAGGAATGGATGGATGGCTCCCGAGCTCGAAAACGCATTTGCCTACTTCGTGCACAGCTATTACATTCCGGTGAACGCCAACACATCGGCAATCACGGAGTACATTGTACCTTTCAGCGCCGCAATGCAACGCGATAATTTCTTCGCCGTCCAGTTTCACCCTGAAAAATCTGCCGCGTCCGGCGAAATTGTGTTGAAGAATTTTTTACAGCTATGAGAATCATTCCAGCCATTGACATTATTGATGGAAAATGTGTTCGTCTCACCCAGGGCGACTATTCACAAAAGAAAATCTACCATGAAGATCCTTTGGTTGTTGCGAGATCTTTTCAGGAGGCCGGTCTTACACACCTGCATTTGATTGACCTTGATGGCGCCAAGCTTGGAAAGGTCGTGAATTGGAAAGTGATCGAAACAATCATATCACAAACACAGTTGCGGGTCGACTTTGGCGGCGGCATCAAACGCACTGATGAGCTTGTCAAGCTTCTGGATCTGGGCGTAGAGCAGGTGAATCTGGGCAGCATTGCCGTGAACGAGCCCATGAAAATAACGGAGTGGCTGGAGGAATTTGGAAAGGAAAAAATCATTCTCAGCGCCGATGTGAAGAATGAAATGATCTCCATTAACGGTTGGCAGAATGATGCTTCGATAAATATCGTTGCCTTCCTGCGGGACTATGTTCAAAAAGGAATCGAGCATGTCACCTGCACGGACATCGGCACAGACGGCATGCTTACCGGTCCGAACATAGAACTGTATAAGAAAGTCCTCCTCAGCTTTCCTCAGCTTCACCTTATTGCAAGTGGCGGTGTGAGCAGCATCGAAGATCTGGAAGAGCTAAAGTTAATTGGCGTGGATGGTGTCATTGTCGGCAAGGCCATATACGAGGGACGTATTTCCCTTGAGCAGTTAACCGCAATGTAGGATGCTGACAAAGCGAATTATTCCATGCCTGGATATCAAAGACGGACGCACCGTAAAGGGCGTCAACTTTGTCAATATCCGCGACGCGGGCGATCCTGTAGCATTGGGAGCTCTTTATGCCAGCCAGGGAGCAGACGAACTTGTGTTCCTTGACATTTCCGCAACGACGGAGGAGCGGAAGACTTTTGCCTCGTTGGTAAAAGATATCGCGCGTCACATCAACATCCCATTCACCGTAGGTGGGGGCGTTGGCAGCGTTGCAGACGTTGCCCCGCTGCTTGAAGCTGGTGCAGACAAAGTCAGCATTAACTCTGCGGCTGTACGCAATCCAAAGCTGATCGATGATTTATCGCGTGCGTTCGGAGCCCAGTGCATTGTGCTTGCTATCGATGCAAGGAATGTTGATGACGCATGGATTGTCCACACTCATGGCGGCAGGCAACCGAGTGACAAAGAGCTGTTCGGATGGGCTAAAGAGGGTGCGGATCGCGGGGCAGGCGAAATCCTGTTTACCAGCATGAATCACGACGGAACCAAGCATGGCTTTGCCATTTCGGCTCTTGGCAAACTTCACGGTATGCTCAACATTCCCGTGATCGCCTCAGGAGGAGCCGGCAATATGGAACATTTTGTCGGCGCATTTATCGAAGGCAAAGCGGATGCTGCGCTGGCGGCAAGCATATTCCATTTTGGTGAAATCAAGATTCCTGACCTCAAAGATTATTTAAGGAAGAGTCAAATTTCAATCCGGTAACTTAATTTTCAATGAAGAACGAAGTGATTGATTTCAGCAAGGGCAACGGTCTGGTGCCCTGTGTAGTTCAGGATGACCGCACGGGCACAGTATTAATGCTTGGCTTTATGAATGAAGCGGCACTGGCTAAAACACAGGAGTTGCAAAAAGTAACTTTCTTCAGCCGCAGCAAAAACAGGCTGTGGACAAAAGGGGAGGAGAGTGGAAATTTCTTATTGCTCCGGGATATTAAACTGGATTGTGATAATGATACCTTACTGATAAAAGTAGATCCAGTTGGCCCGGTTTGCCACACAGGAAGTGATACCTGCTGGGATGAAAAAAATATGCCTGGTAATTTTTTGCAGCAACAGGAGCAAATAATTACCGATAGAAAAAATAACCCTTCTGATAAATCCTACACCAGTTCTTTGTTTGCCAAAGGCATCAACAAAATTGCACAGAAAGTAGGAGAAGAAGCAGTAGAAACAGTGATAGAAGCTGTTAACCCC
>JANNPM010000385.1:0-6333 GCA_031400145.1 Chryseolinea sp.
CTGACAGGTTCAGCAAACCAAGCAACCAAATCGGGACCTTGAACAACACCAGCAGAAATGTCGCCATCGATGTGAAGAAGACAACGGTGTTTAATTGGTTTACTAAAAGAGGTCTGCGGTATAAAAATCCATACAACAGAACAGGTGCGCTTATCGCGAGCAACATTGATGAGAATAAATCCCCCCAATTTAGTCCCTCTGGAAACCTGCTGATCAAGATGCCTAACTCAGGTGAAAGCATGACGAGTAAAGTCGCTATCAGAAAAGATATTCTTTTAACCAGCGATAGCGGCAGATTCCGGACCAGGTCCAGATGAATATTGTCGAATTGATGCAAGTGCCACACAAGATTGCATTGCGCATAGGACACCACCACCAAAGCCATTCCCATAAGTCGTAGGTCGTAGGTCTCTCCATGATAAAGTTGTGCCGTAGTATAAAGGATCAAGAGGCATACTATTTTCGTGCCTGCAAGCAGAATAGGTTCGTTCCGCGCAGCCCACTCCAGATAGAAAAGGACGAATGGTTTGGCAATGTGTACGTTAATAAACCTGGTGAACCACCAGGCAGTCAGCTCCCTTCTGAGATGTTGCAGGCTGCTGGCAAGTCTTGCCACTGTGGCAATGATAAGCAAGACGAAGCTCGCGAGAATCAGCAAAGGCGGAATCAACATATCATTTCTCACTGCTACAACCATAAGGAATATCCCATAAGGAAAAACTGGAAACAGCTGGAAGGTCGCTATCAAAGTGTATAGCCGAAAGCGATCTGCTACCGGATAAAGCGATATCATGAGTATAAATTCATTTTCATCCGCTGCAATGACGGACATGTTAAAGCGCTCAATTAATACAGCGTAAATAATCCACCCGAAAATTGGTATTGCCATCAACAGCGGTGACGCTGTAAAAAAGGCCGCAAGGACCATGTGTTCATAGCCTCCCATGAAACCGAAACCAAGTCCGACAATCACCAGGAACAGCATAGCATGTTTTCGATAAAACTCGGTAACAAAGATTTTCGTAAAAATGGAATATGCGACCCTCATAGGCTTACAAGCGTTTGACGCTCTATTGCATATGATCCGCGAAGATTTATGAAAGTTTCATCTAAGGCCTGATGCGACGAAAGAAGGCACGCGATGTGGTTTGTCGTTATGTATTCTCGAATTAAAGTTGACAGCACATTTCTCGATTCCTGGTCGAGCGTGATTAATGGCTCATCCAGGATGATGACACTTGGATTGCCGAGAAAGGCGAGTGCCAGAGAAACTTTTTTTATCATTCCGCTTGAACAGCTGCCACACCCCTTATGCTGAAAATGATCTATGCCGAACCGTTTCATCAGCATGTTTTGTTGATCTTTGTTTCCACCTTTGGCTTTCCCCACGAATCTTATCAGCTCGAGAGGCGTGAGAAATGCAGGATAAAGTGGTTCCGCGTCGCTGTAGTTAACGCGTCGTCTATAGGTCACTGGATCGCTTCGCAGGCTCACTTTGTCATCAAAAACGATTTCACCCTCGCTGGGGATAAGACCTCCCAATGATCTAAACAGCGTTGTTTTGCCCGAACCGTTCTGACCTTTGATCCAGTATGCCCCAGATGCAATAAACAGCTCCGGGACAAACAGGATGAGACTATCTCCATATCGCTTTTTGAAGTTACGTATCGTCAACATATCAGGCAGGTCTTATGATATGGACCGAGATGGTAATCGCTGACTTCAAAGAAGAGGCAACAGAACAATACTTGTCAAGCGCCAGATGCACCGCCTTGGTAAGCTCAATTTCTGTTGCATCCGGGGAGGTGAGGATATAATTGCAGTGAATGTCCGTCAGCCAGTGTGGGTGATGATCATTTCGTTTTGCTTCGATCTCAACGATGAACGCATCGACCTGCTTCTTTCTTTTTTTCAGCATCGCCACAACGTCGACGCCTGCACAGGCGGCCAGGGCCGACTGCAAAAGCTCTACGGGTGATTGACCGTGCTTTCGGCCTTTCTTCCGCATGTCGATGGATACCTTGTTACCATAGGCATTAGATAATTCAAATAAATCTTCTTCTACCATCCGGGTAGTTATCTTCATATCTTCATTTTTTATGCACTAAACATACAACTAATTTGATAACAGGTGTCACTCTTCTATTTTTGATACAGTTCCATTCGTTATAATAAAAGCTCAGTTCATGCTGCTCGTGGAAGACATAAGAAAGGCAATTAGGGATGTAAACAACTATCCCAAGCCAGGCGTTGTATTCAAGGACATAACCCCGGTGTTGTCCGATCCGGAAATGATGCGAGCCGTAGTCGATCAGATTGCTCAGCCGTTCAGGAGTCAGGGGATAGACGCAGTTGCCGCTACCGAGGCGCGTGGCTTTATCTTCGGATCGATACTGGCGTACGAGTTGGGATGTTCCTTTATACCTGTCCGGAAGGCTGGCAAGCTGCCATACAAAACACAGCGAATGGAGTACGATCTGGAGTACGGCTCATCTGCTATTGAAATGCATGTTGATGCAATTAAGCCGCGATGGCGCGTATTGGTGCATGACGATTTGTTGGCAACCGGGGGAACTGCATTGGCAACGGCAGGATTGGTGGAATCTTTGCAAGGTTTTGTTGCCGGCTTCTCCTTCGTTATTAACCTGAGCTTTTTGCATGGTGAAAGGAAGATTAAGGAACGCTTCAACATTGATCCCCATTATTTAGTGAACTATTAATCATCATCAAGGTCGGTGTGTCTTGTTGCGCTCAGTTAAGCAAATAGCAAAAAGGTGAAAGTGAAGGAGACCAGGCGGGCGTTTAGACAAGGCTGCCAAGGTAACCCTCGCCTGCTTTAAATAATTAACTTTTATTTTCTCACTAAACGCATCTTCCGTAACTGTTCGACGTAGTGCAACACTGAATTGATATAATTGCGGTGCAAGGTTAAAAGTTTAACCGTTTATTAATGTTTGCACGGCAACCTTAAGGTCGTGTTAGCCGTCTTTATGCTATAATAACAAACACCTTTATGAAAAAGATATTTTCGGCATTAGTTTTTGCAGCAGTAATTTGCAGTTCGGCGTTCGCGGGAGGTATAGATGATCCCGAGTCGTCGTCTGGTGTAGCCGTTATCAGAAACGGAACAACGTTTAGGTTATACTATAAAGGAAGTGAGTCGAGCAACGTCAAGATTTCAATCCTTAACGATAAAAAGGAAACGTTATTCACAGAAACGTTGTATAATGTTAATGGCTTTGTAAGACCATACAACTTTACCAATTTGAATGAAGGCCAGTATACCATCCAGATCGCTGATCGCAACCACCGTCACAGTGAAACCGTCCAGGTGGTAAAAAGCAAAACCGAGAAACTTGCACGTATTGCAAAAGTTGCCGGTGAAGAAGGTAGGTATCTTCTAACTTTATCAAATAAGAAGGCCAATGACATCACGGTCAGGATATACGACGGATCCAATAACATGATATACAACGAAGTTGAGGCTGTAAGCACAGATTTCGCAAAGATTTACAATCTGAAAAACTACACTGGAAAGTTCACTTTTGAGATCACTGATAGCAGTGGCGATACCAAATCCCTGAGTTATTAATCCCCTGTCGGTTCATTAACTACAGCATTCTTTATTGAAGGAAGCAGCCGAACAGGCTGCTTTTTTTTCGCCTTTACCTACCGCAATCGTTGTAAATATTTTAGAATATCCGGCAGCGATTGCGCCCGTTAAGAAATGAGATTTTCGACGCATTCATCATCAATTTCTGGTGCAATCGATTTTTAACTTTATAAAGCATGTTTACTTACAACCTACGGCTTCGCACCATAGCGCGCCCGTATATTTGTGCATAACTAAAAAACATTACAACAATGAAAACAAAATCACTTTACATCGCAGCGCTGATGATAGTGGCTGCAGCTTTAACCGCAGTCGGCAAAGACGAACCTACCAGCCACGGATTAGCCGTTGTGTCTGTGAAGGGATCTGAAGTATTCAAGGTTATCTACAAGGGTGAAAACCTTGGCAAGGTAAAACTGAATGTTTACAATGCGTCCTCTGAAATTATTTTTTCTGAAACCATGAATGGCGTCGACGGCTTTATCCGTCCGTTGAACTTCTCTGGTTTACAGTTTGGCGAGTACACAATTGAATTGACTGACGCGACCGGTAAGAGGGTTGAGAAGGTGAACTACCAGCCTGCAAAATCGTCCGCAGTGATCCATGTGGCAAAGTTGGCCAGCAATGAAGGCAAGTATCTTTTGTCTGTGGCTAACTGTGGCGCGGAGACCATCACAGTGAAAATTTTTGATCAAGATAATAATCTGGTTCACATCAGCAGCAAGGACATCTCCAGCGACTATGCTCAGCTGTTCTCTGTAAAAGATGTGACTGGTGCACTTACTTTTGAGATCTCCAACAACGACGGAAATTTAAGGACGGTACAGTTCTGATATCAGTTAAAAAAAATTATGAAGAGGCTGCCAAATGGTAGCCTTTTTTTTTTGTCATTTTATAACCAGTAATGCCTGAGCTTCCAGTTGGAACTCCGCAATTATTGCAGATATACTGCGTCATCAGACGTTTTATTAACAATATATGATTGAAAACGGAAGGAGGCTGACTACGATATTTGCAGACGCGCAGGAAGTCGAAACTTTACTCCTAACCGTGCGGCTATTTATAATGACGGGCGTTATTGAATAATGATTGTCACTTTATTCATTCTCTTTTCTTCCAGCTTCGCCGTTCGCTCTCCGCCTTCAGAATTGTCTTTGTCGCCATTCCTTACGATAACGAAATATGATATTGGTTTCAACTCCCTCAATTTCAAAAACCCTTTGTCATCCGTAACACCTTCGGATACAACATTGGTCTCCGCTTTATAATCTTCCTCCGTTTCAAACAGTTTTACCGAAGCTCTCCCTACCGTATTACCAGTCTCATCCCGCACGGTAACATTCAAAGAAGTCTTAATTATCTGAAATCCGGAAACGATGATGACCAAAGTAAGCACCGGAAAAAATTGTGATAATTTTCTCATGGTATGTTCGGGTTTGAAGTACACTGTCGAGATCACTTTCATTCCATCTTGCGTCGTATCTTAAGCCTGGCAGGCTAAATTCAAACGTCGGCCAGCTACGGGCTACCTCTCCGTTTCGCCGGTCTAGCGCAACAACACCACGCCCCCCCGCTTCTCTTGCACGCCTCTCTCAGGCCGATACGAACTCTGAAAACGAACTACATAGGTGTAAGTCCCCGAAGGCACAAGCTCTCCACCGTTGTTGTACGCGCCATTCCATGTGAAATCCCGTTCAGGGGAATGGAAGATCATTTCTCCCCAACGGTTAAATATAAATACCTCAAAATTTTCGTCGTCGATAAAGAACGTAAACAATCTGAACGATTGATTTACGAAGTCGCCTTCAAGACCAATCACACCGCTGCTGGGCCGGAATGCGTTCGGTCCGACTATTACGGGATCGCATTGAACCGATACCTCCGTCTTGTCAGAGCTTGGACATCCAAAGGAATTTATGAGATCTACGGAATACAATCCGGCCTCACCAGCTGTGTATGTTGGCGTGGTAATGCCAAGCCCTACACCGTCTTTCAGCCAGTCATAACTTTGGAATTCTCCCGGACTCAGGACCACCTCTCTTGTGTCCGGGTCGGGATTAGCGGGATCCGGACAAATGAATACTTCGTCACTTAACAGCCCTGGCGTTGCCGGAGCGAGTAAGATTTCAATGTCTGCGGTGGTTGTGCATGTGGCCGCTGTCGCGGTAACGGTGTAGGTGCCCGACCGCTGGTCCTCCAGTGTGGCTGCTGTCTGCCCGGTGATTACCGTGCCATCCAGAGCCCATTGGAATGTTGCCGTGCGGCTTGTTTCTGCGGTAAGTGTGAAAGTAGACCCTTCGCAAGGCGTTGTTGCAGTCACTTCGACGTCAAGCTCGCCGTCCACCTGAACTGTCAGGTCAGCGGAGGTGCTTGTACAACCGGTAACCGGACTATAAAGCGTTACCGAATATTGCTCGCCGTCGTTGGTGGCATCTGCGGTCACTTCGGGACCTGCGATAGATTGATCCAATACCCCATTCCTGAACCAGCGATACAAGAAGTTGCCGTTGGGTGTGGCAGTGATCACTACCTGATCCGCACAGGCGCTGGTTTGGGAGATCTCGGCGGTAACAGTAGTTTCTACCGTTACCGTTATCGCAGTATCAAGGTCGCAAAAGCCAGCCTGTCCTACGGTTAAATTGTAGGTATGTGTCCCGGCACCAGGCGCTGCCGACACGGTAGCCTGTGTTTCCGTTCCGGCAACAATGGAAGGACCAGTC
>JANNPM010000422.1:0-2879 GCA_031400145.1 Chryseolinea sp.
CGTGCTGCGACAGAAACAAGAGGTGCGGAAGATACTGGGTTATCTGCCCCAGGAATTTGGCGTATACCCTCGCGTGACGGCTGAAAGCATGCTCGACCACATTGCCGATCTGAAAGGCATAACAGATAAAAAACAGCGGAAGGAAGTCGTTCAGGTTCTATTGGAACGTGTAAACCTGGCCAAAGTGAAGAACAAGAATCTCGGCACGTTTTCAGGAGGCATGAAGCAAAGATTTGGTGTGGCCCAGGCGTTGATAGGCAATCCGAAACTTATTATAGTGGATGAGCCGACTGCTGGACTGGATCCTGCGGAAAGAAACAGGTTCTATAATCTTCTTAGTGAAATAGGGGAAAATACGATAGTAATTCTTTCAACCCATATAGTCGAAGATGTTACCAACCTGTGCAGTAACATGGCCATCATCTGTCTCGGCGAGGTGATAGCAGGCGGTCATCCGGGTGAGCTGGTTGAGTCACTGAAAGGCAAAGTCTGGAGCAGGTTAATCGAAAAGCCGGAGATCGCCCAATATCGGAATTCCTTTCAGGTGATCTCCACAAAATTGAAAGAAGGCAAAACGCAGATACACATTCTGAGCGATTTGCGCCCTGATGACAGCTTCAAGCAAGTGGAGGCGGGACTGGAGGACGTGTACTTTTCGCGAATTGCAGAAAAAATGGATATCATAACGATCTGAACTCACCATCCATGTTCCTGAAAATATTTCTCTTCGAAATCCGGTACCGTCTGCGGAGACCAGCAACGTACGCGTACTTCGCCATCCTGTTCCTGTTTGCATTCGTTACTGCAATGTTTGGCGGGCCTGATGTAAGTGAAAAAACTTACGTCAACTCTGCCTTCGTAATCGCTCGCCTCACGATCATCATAAGCATTTTCGAAATGCTGATTGCGTCTGCGATTATGGGGGTTCCCGTATACCGCGACATCGAGTACAAAACGAAGGACTATTATTTTACATATCCGATAAGTGAAGGCGGTTACTTTATGGGCCGTTATTTAGGATCATTCCTCGTACTCATACTCATATGTCTTGGCGTGCATCTGGGTTACATTGTCGGATCCCCCCTGGGACTTTTAACCGGTGAAGTTGAACCAGAGAGACTTGGACCGTTTGTGCCGTCGTATTACCTGTACAGCACTTTCGTGTTCACGATACCAAACCTGCTTTTTACCGGAACTGCCTTCTTTTCCCTCGTAGCGTTGACGCGAAACATCAAGGCCACCTATGTCGGAAGCGTCATCCTGTTTGTGGGTTACCTGTTAGCAGATACGTTGTCACAAGATCTGGAAAACAAAATAATAGTCGACCTGCTGGATCCATTCGCACTTAACACGCACATCAACGCCACAAAATACTGGACGCCTGCCGAACAGAATGTGATGCTGGCGCCACTCGAAGGCAACTTGCTTTGGAACAGGGTCATTTGGGTCGGACTAAGCCTGGTGCTGCTTGGCATAACGTATTACAGATTTTCTTTCAGGAGCCTCCTGTACGTATCTGCTGAAAAGAAGGATAAACGACAGGCAGAAACGACATCACAGTCATTTCTAAGACAATTGCCGGTGGTGACCAAATATTTCTCCACGTCAGCGTATTTACGAAAGTTGCTTCGACAGTCACTGCTAGAGTTCAAAAACATCGTTAAGGATGCATATTTCGTGGCCATTCTCTTCGCAGGGGTACTCTTCCTGTTTCTCGACGGATGGTTTACCGAACAGATCTACGGTACGCCTTCTCTGCCCGTGACGTACTACATGCTGGCGGTCAAGGACTACAATTATATTGTCTTTGTGTTCATTATCATCATCTTTTATACCGGCGAGGTAGTTCATCGCGATAAGATCGAGAACTATTCAAACGTCGCCGATGCGTTACCCGTGCCGAACTGGGTAATGTACGGTTCAAAGTTCCTTTCACTTGTGCTGGTGTCTTTCATCCTTGTCAACCTCGTGATGATCATGGGCGTCATTAACCAGACCGTCAAAGGCTACTTCAACTATGAGTTTTGGATGTATTTCACGGATCTTTACCTCCTGGAATTCCCTGAATACATTCAGCTGGTGATGCTATCCTTCATCGTTCATATACTTGCAAATAACAAGTTCGTGGGCCACGTTGTGTCTATTGGTGTCTGGCTCCTTCTTTTCTCACTTCGAAACTTCGCCGAATGGGATTACAACCTTTTCTTCTACAGTTATACGCCGGGATATACAATTTCAGATATGAATGGATTTGGTCACTTCATGGTGCCCATGACGTGGTTTAACGTGTACTGGCTTAGTCTCGGTATGGTATTTCTGATCATTGGAAATTTATTCTGGAACCGCGGGTCGGAGACTGCGCTTGCTGTTAGGTGGAAGGTAATGAGGCAGCGTTTCAATAGCGCTTCGGCTAGCGCGTTAACTTTATTTACGCTGATCTGGCTTGGAACCGGCGGATTTATCTATTACAATGTGAGTGTTGTAAATAAATACCGCACAAGCAAGGAAATGAAGCAGGTAAAGGCAGATTTCGAAAAGAATTATAAAAAATACGAATTCAGCGCACAGCCCAAAATTACAGATGCAAAAGTAAAGGTCGATATCTTCGCACATAATCGTGCCGCGAAAGCCGATGGCATATTCACCATCGTCAATAAAACAAAGAACCTCCTCGACTCGCTGATCTTGCATGTCGCTAGTCCAATTCCTTTTATCACCATCGAGAAGCTTGAAAACGATAACCAGGACCTGACCCTTCTGTTAAAGGACGAAGTCAACCGGTTTTACATTTACAAGTTTCCGGTACCACTTGCTCCCGGTGACACGTCGCTTCTTCACATCCAGGTAGATGGCCGATTCAAGGGCTTCGGCAACGGCAA
>JANNPM010000481.1:0-3916 GCA_031400145.1 Chryseolinea sp.
CATAATAACAACTATGAACTTAGTTATTCTTAACTAAGAAGGACCAAAAAGTGGTCCAAAGAATGGGGAGTACTAAATAAGGTCCATTATAGAATAATTTGATATTGAAGGTTCTTTGTATAATAGTTATAGGTACACCACGTTTTCGATTTTCATCTCGACACTCATTGCAACTTCATTAATGACTGGGTTCAGTTACTACTCAGTTTTGCAACGAGGAAGCGTCAGGGAGCCTGAATTGCTAAACAAGCTTCTTGCTGGTTGGGATGTTATTGATTCTTCAGCAGTTGGTCTGAATCCGTTAGGCTGGTTTATTGGTTTATTCATTATACTGTCGGAATGATTTCTATTGTGTGTTATGAAATCATCTGGGGAGTAACATCGTTCCGACCGAAGCTTGTTAATTTTATGTTGATAGGCTCACTGTTGGACGTACTGTCGATCGTCGCATGGGCATTTGTGCTGAGAATACATCCCCGTCCGCCGAAGATCTTTACACTCTCAACCATGTGTACACTTATTAATGCGACACTGCACTAGGATCCGCTCAGCATCTTGCCCTGCATGGGAGTAGCAGCAAGTTAAAGTCTAAAGACTTCGGTCTCCAGCTTAATGTGGTTGAATTCAAATTCGTTGAATTTATAAGCACTTCTACGTTTTGGAAACCGCAGACTCTAAAAAAAGTAAACCTTCCCACTGCCGACACCTCCACCGGTTGCAGCAGCAGGAAGGCACAAGGTCGTAAAACCTGGTAATTAGTTGTTCGGTTGTACGGAGGATGTATCTGCCCGTTGCATTGTTGACTCAGGCACTGCTCGCGAATTATCTGTTGCGGCGCCAACCCCTGGTCCTTGGGCGGAATCCTGAGTTTGTTCCTGAGTATTTTCATCACCGTGTTGTTCAGACTCTGAAGTGCGATCCTGATTTCCTGTGCATGCGGCACAAAAATAAATGGATAGCGCGAACGCAAAAAATTTTAATGTTTTCATGGTTTCAAACTTTAAGTTAATTGTCACAATACTATTTCATACTTCACTCCCAGATTCGCTGTACATACCCCATATCAAAATCGATCCCTTATATTTTCAGTTTTAGACTTTATCTTTCCTATTACATCTGGGTTTCCATAATTTTAGTTTTCGTTGGATTGGTTCAGTATAAATAACGTGCCAAGTAGATCTTATCGTATTCTGACTCTGTTACATGCAGACTGATCGGGGTGTTTTAGTCATACCATAGTTTAATAAGTGTATTAAGTTTCAAACAATTACATTATTGTATTCCGCTTGTAGACAATGACGTTTCATTTTTTAAAAGATTCCATTCAAAGTATGGGTATTTTTTTCCAAGTACAGGTAATAACTGCCCGATATCTAAACGTAGCATTATTGCATGCTGGGATTTGCGTTGCGCACTGCATTATCGGGTTCCGTGATCCATGCCCCATAAGTTTCAGAGTGTCATTTGATTTGGACAATGCCCTATAGTAAGTAGTGAAGCTGTTAAGGCGGTTCATGTATTTATTAAAGAAAGAGATAGGGGTGTCAGGGAATAATACCGAGGAGCTTGCTGGTAGATCCATAGGATCTTAATCACGCAATTACGGTTGTTGATCGAATATTCTTTTTAGAGATTGCCTGGCTTCGAGGACCGAGTCGGGTTTGATAAATATGCTGTTACACCAAGTTCCCTGCAAAATTCCTGATCTAAGGGACTTTTGCTTGTCGTGTATGAGGTGCCGGTGGTATTGGAAAGGAAAACATATTACCCATTTCGTTTCAGTTTAGTTGTTTAATTGAGACAAAATATTCTAAGTGTGGAGTTTTGGTTGGCCTAACAGCTGATTTTTACTATTTCCCTACTCTTATTAGATGGCGATGCGGGTATTTTGACTTTACGTCCTTTAACCTTTTTTGAAAATGACGGGATTGTTGTTCAAATTTTGAAACTTTACCCGATCTATGTTTGGCTACTGAGAAATACATGCCAAATTCAACCTAGTGCGGATAAGTTAAAGCGCTTCTGTTTATTGAAGTAATAAAAGGAATCCCTATCGTGGAATGTCCGCAAGGGTTGAGTAGTTTTTTCTACGGACGAGCTCGCTCAATGGGGTTGATGATAATTTTTGGTTATGGTTGACAAGAACACAATGAAGACCCGGAAAAATATGACAATATCGCAGGAAAAGAGTTCGTGTGCTTTGAGTTTACGTCAACTCAGGAACATACGGCACCAGTTAATCTGGCATCATTCTTATAAGCCCCTTTTAAGAATATAAGTACGCTTTCTGTTGACTTAAACATGTTACTTAGGGCTACAGATATTTTGTAAACGAGCCTGCCATAGATGGCGTTTCAACTTCAGAGGTGACGAAGAACCTCTCCCGAGATCATTAAAATCTCATACGTTGAAACTCCATTGGAGACAGGCTGCCGCGGGGGCAATGGCAAAGGTGGTTTATGGGGTAAGATTACGTTAAACTCTTTGTAGGTCGATGGTCAGCCTTGTTTTTTTTGTTTGTGTCCATAACAAGATTTGAAAGTAGGAGGTTAAACTAAGAGTACTACAGTGTTTGAGTTTTGGAATTGCAAAAACTAACTATTTAACTAATTACAAAAAGGATGAAAGTCACAAAAAAAATCGTCGCGCTTGCTGTGGTCGTATTAGTGGCCACAGCATGTTCAAAAGAGAATCGTCATGGTGTCGATTCTCAGGTTGAAAATAATGAAAAAAACGAGACTGGCACCGCTCGCGAATCCGGTAAGGATGGTCAGAGTGATAGCGTTACAAACGAGAAAAACGATAATGCGACAACTTTGCAACGGGAAAATGGGGACACGGATTTTGTGCTTGCTGCGGCTGATGGCGGCCTTCTTGAACTTAGACTTGGCGAATTAGCCAAACAAAATGGTTCGTCGCCTGAAGTAAAGGAGTTTGCACAGACTATGATTGTTGACCATGGCAAAGCGAACGGCGAATTAAAGGACCTTGCGAAGAGGGCTAATATTCATGTTCCCGATCGCCTTAGTGAAAAGAGCCAAAAAGGTATGATGAATTAGCTCAAAAAAAAGGAGGCGAGTTTGACAATGCCTATGTCAAAATTATGGTAACAGACCACGAGGAAACAATTGAAAGGTTCAAATCGGTGGCAAATAATGGTCAACAACAAGAGATTCGGGAGTGGGCAGCAGCAAAAGTCCCTAATCTCGAACACCATCTTGAAATGGCAACACAGATGGAACGTAAAAATGAAGCTAAACAAGCGCAATAGTCAGATCCCATTCAGGTACCAAATTCGCTGGCAGATACTTGGTCACCATTTGCTTTTGATTTGATACTTCCCTTCGACTATTGGCATGAAATTTTGATTATAAATAGAAAATCTACTGCTAGGAAAAAATAAGGAAAAAAAGAAAACGGGTCCTAAGGACAGGGACTACGTTAACAAATCTCAAAACCATGAAGTTAAGTATGAGCTAAAGCGGAAAACACCGCCCAAGGAGTTGGAGAACCGCAAAAGACGAATTAGAACATTGGCCTGGATAAAACCAGGCCAATGTTTTTTTTTGGATTTGTATATTCTTTTTTAACTACCAATTAACTTTGGATGGCAGGCCTTTATGCGATCGATTTTAAATAGCCCGCAGTAATTTTCAAAATTGAAAATGACAGCTTGTAACTGGCAATTAGTACTGCACAGTTTTCGGTAAATAAGAATACACAGTTTTCGGCAACCAGAATGCACAGAAAATGGCAACCAAAGTGCACAGTTTCTAAGCGATCTTCGCGGGTTTAAAAACCAGCGAAAATGAATGTTCACTTAGCCAAATTCATCATGTATTACGATGCACACAAATTGGACCGGGATGGTTATTCCGTGTCCAGGATCAGCCAGTTATTAGGCCTTAACAGGCGT
>JANNPM010000504.1:0-11297 GCA_031400145.1 Chryseolinea sp.
CGTCACCAACCCGTCGCCATCATTAATCTGGTTCAACATGGTATTGAGATCCGCCGTTGCCCGGTTTGTATTTTCGCCCGCAGAGCGCAGTGAACTGACAGCCTGCCTTAATTCCTTTGCCATTGGCCCTTCATGAAGTAATTCACCGACCAGCCCTTCTCCCTTGTTAATTCGGGCCGTGATGATTTTTATGTCGTCCGTCAGGCTGCGGGTGTTGGCCCCAACATCCTTGGCAATGTTAATGAGTTCCTGGGTGTCGGTGGGAGAAAATGTATTAATTGTGTCCATGTCCTGAACAATAGCCACCGAGTTGCCCGGACGAATGACCACGATCTTGTTACCAACCAATCCGTCGGAACCAATAAACGCTGTTGCATTGGCCTTTATAAATTCATTTTGTTTGTCCCGAAGAGACATGGCCACCACAACCTTGCCCTCAGAAACGATCTGAACATGTTTCACGGTTCCAATCTTCACGCCTGAAAGCCATACCTTATCGCCTTCTTTAAGACCTTCTATATTCTTGAATACCGCCGCGATTGTAAAAGTCCGGTTGAATACTGTATTTTCTTTTCCGATGTAGAAAAGTGCAATGCAGAATAACACGAGGCCCGTAAACACAAACGCGCCTAACTTTAAATTCTGCTTAAATTCCTGGGTTTCCATATCATTGATTTTTTAATAATTAAAGAACGATTCAAGTTCTTCGGGATTCTGTTTTTTCAATTCTTCAAATGTTCCTTCCACTTTATTCCGGCCATCAAAAAGTCCTACAACGCGGTCGGACACCTGACGAGCGCAACTGATATCATGCGTAATTATTATTGAGGCTGTGTGATATTTATCCCTTACCGAAAGTATCAGGTCGTTGATTTCGCGGGAAGTCTCAGGATCGAGCCCGGCCGTTGGTTCATCATAGAGCATGATCTTCGGATTAAGTATCAAAGTCCGGGCAATGCCGATCCTCTTTTTCATTCCCCCGGATAGCTCGGCGGGATGCATGTTTATGGCTGATTCCAAACCCACATCGCGAAGGCTGGTTGTAACCATATCCTTTAATTTCTCCCGGTCGTAAATCCCAAGATTCCGTTTCAGGGGAAACTCAAGATTTTCACGGACGGACATTGAATCGTACAATGCACTACCCTGAAACGAAAATCCCACCTGTAACCTTAATTCGTTGAGTTCTAACCTGGACAACGAAGGCACGTCGTAACCCAAAACGTTTATTGACCCTGAGTCGGGCTTTAACAGGCCGACCATGCATTTGATCAGGACAGACTTTCCGGTACCAGACTTCCCCAGAATAACAAGATTTTCTCTTTCAACCAGATCCATATTCAGATCGACAAGCACCTTTCTATCACCGAAGCTCTTGTAAAGATTTCGGATCTTCACAACCCGTTCGCCGGTAGTTGCTATATCCTTTTCCGCTGCCAGTGGTTGGACATTCATTTTCTGAATAAGTTTAGGATCTGAAGACCCATAAGATCGACGACAAAAATGAAGATCATTGAAACAACCACTGCGGTATTCGCGGAGCGTCCTACGCCGGTGGTGCCTTTTTCAGAATGATATCCCGCATAGCAACTCACCATTCCGATGGAAAACCCAAAAAACGCCGACTTGATCATAGATGAACTGATATCCAGAAGGGTAATGACATTTGTTATTTCGCTATAAAACAAAGTAAAGCTTGTATTATTGATGCTGTTGACCATGACAAAGGAACCGATAAGTGCCGTCACATCCGCAAACACGACAAGTATTGGAAGCATCATGGTGGTCGCTATAACCCTGGAAACAACGAGGTACGCAAATGGCCTTGTTCCTGAAACCTCCATCGCATCGATTTGTTCTGAAACCTGCATGCTGGCCAGTTCGGCTCCAATATTCGACCCCAATTTCCCTGCGCATATCAGCCCCGTAATAAGCGGTCCCAATGATCGGACTACCGCCTGCGAAACAAGAGAAGGCAGCCATGATTCTGCCCCGAAGGACGCAAGCGAAGGACGGGATTGTTTTGTAAACACTATTCCTGCCAGAAACGAGGTAAAGCAAATAAGAAACAGTGACTTATTCCCTACGAAAAAGCACTGCCTCAATATTTCTTTAACTTCGAAAGGAGGATAAAAAGCATTTTTGAAAAAACGTAGTACGAATCTGTAAATATCAGCGAGGTTGGCAAGGAACTCTTTAAATTTCATTCAAATCACTTTTGCACAATGAATACTTAAAAATGTGCCAGAGATATTATCGGTCCCTGTTGCTTCGGACACACCGATCACGGCTAAAGCAGTGATGCGGTCAACAAATATGGGGAATAAATTCCCCTTTCAGTTTTATAGGGCAATTTTGATTTCTTCAGATCAGATCTTCTTGAGAATCGTCATCAACACTTTTTCTTCCTGCGTTAAGCCGCTGACATCATCGCTATTTTCCACCGCGTCAAGCTGGGCCAGGTACTTTTGCAGATTGTTTTCTTCATATAGTTTAATGATCTCCGGATGCACATAATATTTTTTGCATATCGTGCGCGTATTGCCGAGTTTTGCACTTACCTCATCAAGGGCCATGATAACATTCTTTCTCGTATCACTTTGTGTGGCCGCTTCACCTAAAGCTTTAAAAGAACTTAGCATTGAAAGCGTACCAGCCCAGGTTCTGAAGTCTTTGGCCGAATAATCTTTGCCTGTTGTTTCTTGTATATATCCATTCACCATTCCCGAATCGATGGTGCAACGAATACCTTCGTCATTAAGGTACTGGAACAATTCTTTACCTGGAATATCACGGCATGCCTTGACAATCTTTGCAAGCTTTTTATTTTTAAGCGTGATTGTATGAAAGATACCCTTCTTGCCCTTGAATGAGAATTTTATGGTAGCCCCTTGAATATTAACGTGGCCGTCTTTCATCGTGGTAAGACCATACGAGCCATATAGCTTCTCATACTCGGTGTTTCCTACACGGATGAAAGTTCTCTCCATGAGACTTACAACGGTGGCGAGCACTTTTTCTTTGGATAGTCGTGCGCTGCGAATATCGGTCTCCATCCTTTCCCTGAGTTTCGGAAGCTCCTTTCCGAATTCATACAGACGGTGAAACTTTGTTTGATTGCGAACTGTATTCCACTGCTCATGATATTTATATTGCTTCCGCCCGCGCACATCATAACCGGTAGCCTGGATATGACCATTTGACTGACTGCAAATCCACACACGCGTCCATGCGGGGGGAATGGCCAGCTTCTTAATCCTGGCCAGGGTATCTTTGTCCCTGACGACGACATTTTCAAAGGTGAACCTAAAGCCGGTTCCTTTCCGTTTGCGAACGATACCAGACATGCCATCATTAACATACTGCAAACTCGCCACCTCCGCGGTTCGTTGATAGTTGTGATGTATCTTAATAGATTCTGACCGGGTTATCGGCATGACAAGCATATCCTTTTAAGGATTATATTCCGGGATTTCGCCCTCCGGAATCACTGTTACCAACGTTGCAAGTAACGTCACGGATGACGTTTACAACGGAAATCCAATCGTTGTGTAGATAACCATAAAAACCTATTGAATATGACAACAGGCGGCTCCCGACAACTTAGTTTTTTCTAAAGCGCCTGATAAGGAACCGATATAGATACGCAACAGTCGGGGGAAAGATACTACAAAAGCAGTTATTTCTTATGAATATCTTCTACAGTTTTGATGAATGCGGACAGCTTGGCATCTGAATCAGCGCCATAAGCATCAACCAATGTGCCTTTTTTCCCATCCGTAGTTTCAATCAAATACAAGATAGCGTTGTCCTGAGGGTCGGAATATCCTTCGAACCGGTAAAAGTTTGGAATAGTGAGGTCCGTAGATGCGTAACGACCTTTATGACCGGTGGTGGTGAGCGCACCAGAGGAAAATTGGAAATCCTCGGTATAACCTTGGTTCACCGCGTGGTTAATAGCCTCGGAAAGCGTGGTCATCTTTTGAGTTGAATCGTTCTTCAGTGTCATACCGTAAGGTTACTCTACTTCTTCTTCCTGGAGTGCAGCGGCCATCTGATTTATCTTTACAGCGAGTTCTGACAGTTTCACATCGGTTTCGGCTTCCTCATCTTTGGTTTCTTCCAGAAGCTGCGCGCACTGTGCCTTTCCAAGCACAGTAGCCATCGTCCGGAGTGTACCGTAAGCTGAAATTTCGTAATGTTCGACCTTTTGCGCGGCGGCAATCAAGGCGGCATCCCGCGCATGACCTTTATCGTGATCCTCCATAACCTTGGTGCCCTCATTAACAAGACCTTCCATGGCTTCACACTTTTTAGCAACGGCCTTTTTCCCCAGAAGCTCAAAACACTCTTCCAATCTTCCAATTTGTTGCTGCGTTTGTTCCAGATGCAATTCAAATGCAACTTTCAGATCCTCGTTAAATGCAGCTATCGCGAGTTTTGGCAACGATTTTGTAAGGTGCTTCTCAGCCCAATAGATATCTTTCAACAAATCTTCAAAAATATCTTCGAGATTATCCTTTGATGATTTTATAATACTCTTCTTCGTCTGCGGAGAAGCACTCCTGGATTTTATTGCCTTCATTTTAATTGCGCATTTATTTATTTGCTAACGGTGGGGTCAAATTTGATACCATCGTGCATGCACCGAATTTACCGGCGTTCACAAATTTATCGCCGAAGTTAGTCTACAATGCACGCAGTATTTTCCCCAGCGTTTCCATCACTGATCAGTCAAGCTTTTCCTTTAACCGCTTCTTGACTTTTTCGAACTCGACCTTGACCTCATCTGCCGTATTGCGAGACGACTGCTGAATGTCATCCCAAGTATCGTCTGATGATTTATCAATTTCATCCAACTTCTTTTCAACTCTTTCCCTCGCAACAATCAGCTCCGACTTAAGATTCTCCAATTCCACTTTGGAATTATCCGTTGCTTTGTCAATTCTTCCCGACACATGATCCAGGCGGTCATTGATGTCGTCCCGCAAAGATTGCAAATCACCGACCGTCTTATCTTTCTGATCTTTAATGTCCTCGCGAATGCTTTCCTGAGCGTCCTTAACTTTTCTATCCGAGGCAGGGCTGCATCCCGCAAAGGAGAAAGTCAACAGCACATAGATGAAAATATTTCTCATAAATCACCCTTTAACATAATGGCGTCGCCGTCGGCGACGCCCAAAAATTAACCGATATCAGTACGTGTCAGAATTGTTCAATCTCCTTCCTTAACTCCTCCTTGGTCTTTCCAAGTCTTTGCTGAAGGCGTCCGTACAATTCATCTTCTTTCCCTTCTGCAAATACAAGATCATCATCTGTAAGCACTCCGTATTTTTGTTTCAGCTTACCTTTTATTTCATTCCAGTTACCTTTTAATCCAAGCTTATTCATAATCTTATTATTTAAGTGAATTACTTTACAAAATTGTCAGTACCACCCTGACGGTCTCTAAAGTCAAAGTTTGTTAATCTTCTCATTCGCGTAGCTGGCCGTTTCTTTAACCGCTTCCTTACCACCACGGGTTATTTGGTCAAATTTGCTATTGAACTGTCTCCTCAAAGAGTCGATTGACCCCTCTACGGTGGACAAAACGTCATCCTTAATTCTAAGGGAGTCATCAATAAGTTTTTTCCTGGTTTTATCACCTGATCTCGGTGCCAACAATAAACCTACTGCAATACCTAACGCCGCTCCGGCCATGAGCCCACCGATCAATTTCTTCGAGTCTTTCATAATTTATTCTGTTTAAGATTTTAATGTAAAATTGTTTAAATGACACGTTAAAGTGCTTTACATATAAATTACAGAAAACTTTATGCCATCCTCGCAGGAGGCCCGATTCAATCAAAAGGAATCTCAAACGGGAAAACTTGTCCACATTTTGTCTGAATAAATCAACAGCGAACATGGCGACCTCCTGCATCCGACCGACGGTCTTCTTCCGGAGAATATATTCGTGGATTTAATGTCAGTTGGGATGGTGATTCGTGGACAACATTCTACAATTTCAATCCTGGACAAGCGTTTTTTAAATGGAAATGGAAATATTTCAAATTGGTACGAAGATTTGCATATAGAGAATGACATTTAAGTTTCCAAACCCCTTAACGAACATGGTTACAAGCATTCCATTCAATGACCACGAAGAACTTTCCGTCCGGTTCTTTAAAGAAGTTAAAAACAATCTCGGTTTTACGTCGACAAGAAAAATTGTAAAGTTAGTCAGGGCAGTATTGTCCCAACTTAGAAGAACGCTTTCCCACGACCAGGCTAACCTCGTTATTCAAAGTTTGCCCAGTCTCTTCCAGCTTCTTTTTGTCGCAAACTGGAAATACGAAGATAAGGATGCAGCCATCACCCACCTCGACGAGCTGGTGGATTGCGTGTATCAGGAAGACAGAAGATCCGAAGATTCTTTGTTTAAGTCCGAGATAGATACAATAAATTCTGTAATACTTGTTTTGACCAAGCTGGATAAATTTTTCGGAATTCTGGGTCTTAATGTGTTCAGGTATTCATTGACACAAGAATTGAAGCAGGCAGTGATAGAGGATCCTGTATAACTATGAGGGATATACTAATATTATTGCCTCGTTCCTTTTCCTTACTTTCATGTGTTAATAATGATTTTTTCGTAGTCACATGGAATCGCATGGTTAATTAATATCCTTTTGGGTGAACGCAGTGCATGACGATTTCATGTGTTGATAATTGTTTTTAGTTATCACATGGAATGGCCAGACAAAATTATCATCACTTTGGGTGAACGGGGTGCATGGGCATTTCATAACGTAATATTTGTTAAACAATTAAATTAAATTAAATTTATGCTACGCTGGACCATCACATTTTTGATTATTGCACTTGTTGCCGCCCTTTTTGGTTTCGGCGGGATCGCTGCAGGTGCCGCTTCCATCGCGAAGGTGTTATTCTTCATTTTCCTTGTGCTTTTCGTATTGTCGCTCTTGTTTGGAGCGAGCATATTCAAGAGACGATAACCAGTTAACCTGGAGAGTCCCCCTGTTGGCCGCGTCCTGCAAGATAATCCGGATGTTGCCCCACTGATTTAAAGAAAGATTCAGAACAAAAAATGTTAGAAGCTGATTCGCGAATTAAAAGCTATTTTTGCCGTCCGTAAATGATTGAGCAGCTAATTTAACCTGAATGTTCCGGAAGTGGGCACAAAAGAAATATCTTATCAAGGCAATGAAAATAACAGGTATTGTTACCCTGTCAATCATTGCCCTTCTCGTGCTGCTTGGACTTTCGATACAGATCCCGGCTGTCCAGAATAGAATTACCCAAGAGGCGGTAAAATTTCTCAATAAGAGAATTGGCACACCAGTCTCCCTTGACCACGTGAGCCTCTCGTTTCCCAAAGCAGTCGTGTTGGAGGGCCTTTACCTCGAAGACCAAAGTAGGGATACACTTCTCTACGCGGGAAAGCTCATTGTTGACACCGACCTATGGGCGTTGACACAGAATGAGATTCAGCTTAACAATTTTACCCTGTACCAGGCCAATGCGTCTGTCACAAGATCCAAAAGCGGTATATTTAATTTTGATTATATCATTAACGCCTTTGCCGGAGATACATCCGCCGTTAGCGACACTACATCAACACCATGGACTTTCACCATCGGTGATATAGATCTGCGATCAATTCAATTATTGTACCTTGACTCGCTCGTTGGAAATAATCTACGCCTTTCACTTGCCGATCTAAATATTGAAGTAGATGAACTCGACCTTGACAAGTCTATGTTGAGGATAGACAAAGTGGTCATAAACGACTTGCGCGCTGAAATGATTCAATGGACCGTCCACCACATTTCTGCAACGGCGCCCATAGAAAAAGTTGACTCCGCAGACTTACCATTCAACCTATATGTGAAAGAGCTTGCGCTAAACGAAGTCGCTGCCGATTACCGGCAAATAACCGATGGTCAGCATATACGCCTAAACCTTGGCGAATTTTTAGTATTGATTGACGATATGAACCTTCCTGATCAGGTAGTGAAAGTAGATCAGATACGCCTTGCGGATAGCTTTCTTTCCTTTCAACAGTCACCGCGCGCAAATGCTGGTAAAGGCGGGATCGGCCCATTGGATTCCAGCGCGGCCGCGCGGCCGTGGAAGGTTTCCCTGAACAATCTCGACCTGGAAAACAATAATTTGCAGTATTACGACTTCAATGTTCCAAGACAAACCCAGGGCATCGACTTTAGTCACTTGTGGGTCACCCGGTTCAGCACCAGGGCCGAGAAACTATCCATGGAAGGAGACATCATGCGAGGAGTAATAAAATCTTTGACGCTGATCGATCAAAGCGGACTCTCGTTAACGGAGATGCGAGGTGCCTTCGAAGTGAGTGACAGTTCTGCACGAATTAATGACCTGTTCATTAAAACTCCCGGCACGCAGATCGCACTTAACGCAACAAGCACCTTTCTCTCCTTAAAGGAGATAGGCGAGGATTATCCGGATGCCCGCATCGACTTTAAGCTAAAGAGATCATTCGTATCGGTGAACGATATTTTGCTTTTTTCACCGGACCTTTTCGATAGTATACCGGTCCGCGTTTCTCCTCGGTCCATAATCAGCGTTGAAGCTTTTGCTCATGGAATGATCAAGGATCTTCAGGTGGACCGGCTTTCAATACAAATGCTTAGCAGCACATCTTTATTAATGTCTGGAAACATCTCCGGTCTGCCAGGGACTAATCCTGCGATGAAACTTAAACTTCAAAAATTATATACCACGCGCAATGACGTTGCCGCTGTCCTCGCTGATACATTGCTGCCGAAAAATATAACCCTGCCATCCTGGGTTAATGTAAGTGGTGATTTCCAGGGTACGATCCGGTCGCCGAAAATTTCCGCGTTGGTTAAGAGCGACGTAGGCAATATCAGATTAGATGGCAGGATGACCAGGTATACACACGCGGCAGCCAGGTACAATGGTGTCTTCACTACCGATGATCTTGATATTGGAAGTATTCTCGGTCAAAAGGAAATTATAGGGAAATTAACCCTGCATGCGGCTGTTGCGGGATCAGGACTGTCTGTTGAAGAATTAAACACCAGCGTTGACCTTAGCGTAAAAAGTTTTGAGTATAAGCAATACACCTATCGCGATTTTAAGTTGAATGGGAATGTTAAGAATTACTTTTTTTCTGGTAAGGCATCTCTGTCTGACACTAACCTTGATTTTGCACTCGAAGGTGACATGGATTACACCAGCGACGTGCCAGAATATCAATTCACATTTTCGTTAAAAAATGCGGATTTTAAAGCGCTTCACCTTACCGACAGGACGTTAAAAGCTCGGGGCACCATCGATGTCAAGCTGGCTACTTCCGATTTTAAAACCATCAATGGCAACATCGATATAAGAAAGGTCGCTGTCTTCAACGAGAACGCGTTGTACGCCGTGGACTCGATGCTCTTTGTCTCAATCGATCAGGAGGGCCAAAGCAAGATCTCAATACGCTCAGATATTTTGTCAGGAGACTTTGAGGGGACTATCAATCTGATTTCCATTCCAGATGCCATAGGCAGGCACTTTAACGAATATTTTTCTCTTCATGACGCTTCCTATAGTAAGCCTGCCGCACCTCAGAAATTTTCTTTTAACCTTGTGGTTAAGGACACCGAGCTGCTGACGGAGCTTTTGCTCCCTGACCTGGAACCGTTCGTTCCCGGAAGGATTGAAGGAGAATTCGACAGCGAACAAAACGTTCTCAACCTTCAACTGGACGTCTCCCGGATCAGATACGGGGCCATCGGTCTCGACTCCATGTCATTCAACGTGAAATCGGATAAGAACTCGATGGAGTATACGCTCGGCTTTCGGAAGATACTCATAGATACGCTGCGGATTGAAGCATTGCGTCTTACGGGAAAGGTGGCCAACGACTCAATAAGGACCCGGTTTTTAATACTCGATTCACTTCAAAAGCAAAAGTATATGCTTGGCGGAGCATTTTACAGTCGAGAAAAGGCATTTCAGTTCAGGCTATTGCCTGAAGAAGTTTTTCTACATTATGCACCCTGGGAAACTCCCCGTGATAATTATCTGAAGTTCACCCCCGAGGGTATTCTCGCGCATAACTTTTCAATCACCAACATCAACGAAAGAATTTCCCTGATCACAAAACAGGAGAAGTCTTCAAGCACAGCAGTTGTATTCAAAGATCTGAATCTGCAAAACATCACTAATCTGATCGAGGGTACCATCCTGGCCGATGGACTTATCAATGGCGACTTTGTTGTGTCCGGCAATGGAGCGTTCAATTCGGCGCTGAATATCAAAAAGCTCAAAATACTTGGCAGTGAATGGGGAGATGTTGGTTTGAAGATAGCACACGCTTCCACAGGCGAGTTTGCTATGGATTTGGGAATTAATGGCGACAATGTAGAATTGGCGGCTAAGGGAAAATTCAGTTCCGATTCAGCTTCCGCTCACATTGATGTGATAACCGATATCTCGCGTATAAACATGCAAGTCATTGATCCGCTCTCCGCTCGACAGTTAAAAAATTCCACGGGTATCATAACCGGTGAGATCTCTGTTAAGGGTAACCCGACATCGCCCGAGATCCGCGGCTTCCTTGCCTTTGAAGATGTTACGCTGATACCAACCTTTACCAAGAGCAAGTTTTCATTGAAGGATGAAAGGATAGCGTTCACCGCAGAGGGTATCCGGCTCGACAATTTCCAGGTGCTTGATGAAAAGAATAATACTGCAACCTTGAAAGGATCGCTTCTTACAAAATCGTATACAACGTTTGACCTGGACCTGGCCTTGTCTGCGACAAATTTTCAAGTCCTCAATACCAAGCCTGAAGAAAATGATCTCTTCTACGGAAAGTTGGGCATCAACACTAACGCCAAAGTCACTGGGACATTAACGCATCCAAAAGTTGCAATGGAAGTTAGCCTTGATGAAGGTACCAACGTCACGTATGTGGTTCCGCAAACGGAAAAAGGTGTGCTTGAACAGAAAGGCATTGTACTGTTTAAGGATAAAGATGCAAAAGGGGATCGGTTTCTCGCCAGTATCAACACCAACGACACCATTAAATCCAGCTTCACAGGCCTGGACCTTACGGCAAATATTGAAATTGAAGAGAAGGAAATATTATCGGTCGTGATAGACCCGGTGACCGGCGATAAACTAACCGTTCAGGGTAACTCAACACTTACGTTGGAAATAGATCCTACCGGGGATGTTCAACTTTCCGGCAGGTATGAGATCACTCAAGGTTCTTATGACTTGAGCTTTTACAAGCTTGT